>JBFEPA010000006.1:0-21463 GCA_041550275.1 Thermoplasmata archaeon
CATTCACGACCGGGTCTGGCAACTCGTCGTGGTGCAGGTCTATCGTCGTGGTTCCTACGCGCTTCACTATCTTCGCTGGTATCCCCACTACGGTGGAGTTCGGGGGGACGGACTTGACGACTACCGAGCCCGCACCAACACGGACGTTGTCCCCAATGGTTATAGGTCCGAGTATCGTCGCGCCGGCTCCGATCACGACATTATTGCCTATTGTCGGATGACGCTTCTTCTTCTCGGTGCTCACTCCGCCGAGCGTGACACCTTGGTAGACCGACACGTTGTTGCCAATCTCCGATGTCTCCCCTATCACCACTCCCGTGGCATGATCAATGAAGAAATCCTCGCCTATAGTCGCCCCTGGATGAATGTCTGCTCCGGTCAGGACCCGCGAGGCGTAGTTGATCGCCCTCGCCGCCTTGAATCGCCCCTTCATGTACTGCCTGTGCGCCAATCTGTGGAATCTTATCGCGTGGAATCCAGGGCTAAACAGCACTGCCTCAGCCCTGCTCTTTACAGCCGGATCTCGGTCTATAACCGTCTGAACATCGTCCTTGTGAGGCTCAGTCATGGGATTTGCCCTCAAACAGGTCAGTGCTCAAATATCTTTCCCCAGTGTCTGGCAGGATGACGAGGACAGATTTGCCACGCCCAAGGTCGGCGGCGACTTCGAGCGCGGCGTGAGTCGCCGCTCCTGACGACACTCCGGCTAGTATGCCTTCTCGCTCTGCAAGCGCACGCGTCGCAACCACAGCATCATCGTAACTCACCTTGATGACGGAATCGTATATCGCGACATCGAGGGCATCGGGGATGAACCCAGCTCCTATGCCTTGGATGCGGTGAATGCCTGGCTCCTCACCTGACAGTACAGCTGACTCTTCAGGCTCAACTGCAACGATTCGTATCCCCGGAAACTCGCGCCTGAGGACTCTTCCCACGCCAGTTATCGTCCCGCCAGTGCCAACCCCGGCAACGAAGGCGTCCAGGGAATCGAACTCATTAACGATCTCAACGGCGGTGGTGTGTTCGTGTGTCTGCGGATTCGCCGGGTTCTTGAACTGTTGCAGCATGACGGAGGACGGTGTGGACATGGCGATCTCCTCCGCCTTGTCTATCGCACCTTTCATTCCGAGTTCTCCTCTGGTGATAACGAGCTCGGCCCCCATCGCCTCCAACAGGCGTCTTCGCTCCGTGCTCATGGCGTCAGGCATCGTCAGTATCAATCTGTACCCTTTGACGGCACAGACCATCGCCAAGCCTATGCCAGTGTTCCCAGATGTGGGTTCTATGAGCGTCGTCCCTTCCTTTATCACGCCACGCTTCTCGCCGTCCTCGATCATACCTCGTGCGATCCTGTCCTTGATCGAGCCCATTGGGTTGAACGACTCCAACTTGGCGTAGACCTCTGCCGCCCCTTCCGACGTCATCCTCTTCAGACGGATGACGGGCGTGTCGCCTATCGCATCGAGTATGTCGAAAGTAGCCTTGTCCATGCTCATAGTTAGACCTTGACAGTGCAATGACAAGTTGTTATATAGCTTCGTTGCTCAGAAAGCGGGTTCTCAGCCCTTGCTGGGTCGCTGCACGCAAGGAATCCCTCCTGCTTATGCCTTGGCCGATTTGATCCTTATGCCACCTGAGTGACGCCACCGCTGGATATGAGACGCAGCCGGTGATTGGCGCCCATGACGACGCCAGACCATGATTCCGGCTGATTCTTGTACGGGCCTTCGGTCAGCGTTTGCCGCAGATATTGCAGCTGCTGACGTTCGCGGTCTCCTCATGCATCTTGCAGAACTCGTTGTCCTCACGAATGTCCGCACACGCCGTGCACAGGACGCTGTACCACTGGTTCTTGTTCTCTCCTGCGATAATCCTGCTGGAAATCTCTTCGGCGTATATCAGGATCTTGGGAAAACGCTCCACCAACCCAGCGTCCCCTGCCCGGGTCTCGCTCAGGTACTGACTCACAGATGCCTGAGTTATTCCCAACTTCCTGGCGATGTCCGATTGCTTCATCCCGTGTCTCTTGGAGAGTTCCTTTACCACTGATGCCCTCAGCGATGGAAGGATTTTTCCAACCACTAGTTCACATGGTGTTTTCATGTACACACCGGAGTCGATTGTATATGAGGGTCGGTCTCTGGGTTGAAATAGATGCCCCCGCGTTGCGAATGACAGACCGCTCTATAAAGCTTTCAATCAAAAATGATAACCTGGGGCCGGGAAGGAGATTTGAACTCCTGTCTGCGGATCTGCAGTCCGCCACATGGCCTCTCTGTCACCCCGGCTTGTGCACGCATCAATCACGGATGCGCTATTTATTGTTTTCAGCAGGCGTGCGATCCTCTGTTTGCCGGTGCTATGGAAGTCCTGGCCAGATGACGACTCGCGACAAGAATATGCTATATACTCCCCCGCAGATTGCTCACCTCGTGAACCTCGATCCTATGAGCCCGTTCAACGCGCTCACAGAGCGAAGGCTGCCCGAGAAGCTCATAGTCTACGACAGCACGCTGAGGGACGGAGAGCAGATGCCAGGCGTGCATTTCAGCCTGGACCAGAAGGCCGCGATCGCTCGCAAGCTGGACGAAGTGGGTGTGCATCAGATAGAGGCGGGCTTCCCAGCAGTGTCACAATCCGAATCAGACTCGGTCAAGGCGGTCGCGTCGCTTGGGCTGGATGCCGAAGTGCTTTGTCTCGCACGCACAATGGAGGACGACATAGACGTCGCCGCGAAGTGTGATGTCGACATGGTCCTTCTCTTCATCGCGACCAGTGAGCTTCATCTTCGTTACAAGCTCAAACTGACCCGCGAGCAGGCCTTGGAGAGGGCCATAAGAGCGACGGAGTACGCCACATCTCACGGCCTCAAGGTCAGCATGAGCACAGAAGATAGCACGCGATCCGACCCCGCCCTGATGTTGGAGCTGTACAAACAGTGCGAGGCAGCGGGGGCAGTCAGGATAGGCATGACTGACACGCTTGGCTGTGCCTCCCCCGAAGGTGTCTCTCACCTCATCAGAGTCATTAGGGATGGCACAACCACGCCGATCTCCGCTCACCTGCACAACGATTTCGGGCTAGCCGTGGCGAACGCCATAGCCGCTCTTACATCTGGGGCTGAGGCTGTCGCGACCACCGTTGGCGGGATAGGAGAGAGGGCGGGGAATGTGTCGCTGGAACAGCTGGCCATGGCGCTCAAGAGCCTATACGGGAGGGACATAGGCATATCTATGGAGGGATTGACCGAGCTGGGCGAGCTGGTGTTCAAGTCAGCTGATGTAAGGATGCCTGTGAACCAGCCTTGGATCGGCGCGAACGCCTTTTCCCACGAGTCTGGTATCCATGTCGCAGCCGTTCTCAACTGTCCGATGACTTATGAGTGCGTATCCCCAGAGACTGTCGGCAATCGTCGCCGTCTCGTGCTTGGGAAGCACTCGGGAACCGCGATAGTGCTGAACAGGTTGGCGGACCGCGGCGTTTCCGCTTCACAGGAGCAGATATGCGACATCGTCCGCGAGATCAAGCACCTCGGTGAGCAGCAGGGCAGGGTGTCCGACGACGAGTTCTGGAAGATAGTCAACCGGACACTATCCGAGGATCAGAACGGCCGCGGCTGCGGCAAGTGATGTTCGCTGACGAAGTCTCATGCCAGAGGCACTCGCCTGCCGGATGGATTGAGGCGCGTGCGCCCAAGGTCCCTCAGTGAGACGAGTTCATCGCTTGAAAACACAGGCCCATCGACGCAGACATGCCTGCCATCTATCGCACAGGAGTCGCAGACTCCTATCCCACACTTCATGTACCTCTCGAGGGAAGCCTGAAGCGGAAGACCACGCTTCTTGGTAAGGTCGAGAACGCTCACGATCATTCTCTCAGGCCCGCAGGCGTAGGCGCAATCGAACGCCCCACCTTCTAAGACCTCTGATGCGACATCCGTCGCGAGCCCTTTCTTCCCCTCGCTGCCGTCATCTGTCGATACGTGGACTCTCGCCCCCGTCCTCTCACTTCTCTCGACCATCATCAGCTCGGAAGAGGTCTTCGCCCCGACAACCAGGTCCGCTTCCACACCGCTGGATACCGCTATCTCGACCAACGGCGCTATCGAAGCCATGCCGGTGCCGCCTGCGATGGCGAGCATCCGCTTTCCAGTGATCTCGAAACCCCGTCCGTAGGGGCCTCGTAAGCCTATCCTATCCCCGAGTTTCATCGCAGCAAGCGAACGAGTGCCGTCTCCGATGACTCGGTAGGTGATGCCGAAGTTGTCACCGACGTAGGAGACGGACATCGGAAACTCGTCCACTCCAGGGATCCATACCATCACGAACTGCCCGGGCTGAGCATCCATGTTGCCATCGAGCCGAACGGTTCTGATATCCTTCGCCTCGTCCTCCTGCTCCGTAATCGTGAAGATCTTATGCGTGGGCATCGTGTGCGACCCCCACCATGTCCGAGATGGCCCTGTAGCCGTTCTCGCTCATGAAGTCGGACAATCCGGCACAGACAGCTGCGAACACCGCTGTGCCCTGCGATCGAATCGCAGTGCCTATCTGAACCGCCCGCGCTCCGGCCATGAAGTACTCAAGGGCATCCCTCGCGTTCGACACGCCCCCCACACCAATGACAGGTATGTCCACCGCTTCGTAGATCTCGAAGACGCATCTGACGCCAACGCTCCTGATGGCGGGTCCTGACAGCCCTCCGACGCGGTTGGAGAGCACGGGCATCTTCAGCTCAGGACATATTGCCATGCCTTTCAGCGTGTTGATTGCGACGATGCCATCCGCACCGCCCTCCTCTGCAGCCACGGCCAGCGATGCGATGGATGATGTATTGGGCGTCAGCTTCGCGAAGATGGGTATCTTCACAGCTGATTTGACCTCGTTACAAACGGTCCCGACCATCTCCGGGGTCGAGCCAATCTCGGCGCCGTATCCGCTCGCGTGAGGACAGCTGAGGTTCAGCTCGACCGCATCCACGCCAGCCGCTGCGAGGATGACAGCAACCTGGGCGATCTCCTCGGAAGTGCCGCCGAATGCGCTTCCAATTACAGGCACTCCTCCTGTCTTTGCCTCCTCGATCTCGCCGATGTACTCCTTTGCGCCTGGGTTTGGCAGCCCCATAGCATTGAGGAGGCCACAGTCCAACTCTGCGATGCACGGATTCGCATGACCCGCCCTCTCCGCTATTCCTAGCGACTTGGTCACTATCGCCCCAGCGCCTGCCCTGGCCACGTCAAGCATACTTCTACCAGTCTCGTTCAGAATCCCTGAGGCCAGCATCGTCGGATTGCGGAGGCGCAACCCTGCGATGTCAACTTCCAAGCCTGTCATTTGCCCCGTGCTTGATTGGGTCTGCGCCTACTATAACTTTTCTTGGGACGAGGATTTCAGCTATTGCGCTTTGCCTCGTAGTCCTTGATCGCCTCTATGAGGGCGTCTGAGGCCAGGTTCGAACAGTGCATCTTCACCGGCGGAAGACCGTCCAGAGCTTCTGCAACGTCCCCTCTCGAGATCTTCTTTGCCTCCTCGAGGGTCTTGCCCCTTGCGAGCTCAGTTATCATCGAGCTGGTGGCGATCGCAGCTCCGCATCCGAAAGTCTTGAACTTGATGTCCGTTATGATGTCGTCTTTGACTTTGATGTACAGCCACATGACGTCTCCGCACTGGGGGTTCCCGACCTTGCCGATGCCATCGGCGTCCGGGATCTCGCCCACATTCCTTGGGTTCGTGAAGTGGTCCATCACCTTATCACTGTACACAACTCTCACCGCCGCTGTCCTTTGCAGGCTTCCCTGCGCTGAAAGGAGAGATCTCCCTCAGCCTCGAGACCACTCCGGGAAGCACATCTAGGAAATAGCTAACCTCTTCTTGATTGTTTTCCCGACCTAGGGTTATCCTCAGGCTACCATGTGCCTGCTCGTGCTTTATCCCCATGGCCAGGAGGACATGGGACGGTTCGAGCGACCCAGTCGAGCAAGCCGACCCCGTCGAAGTGGCGATCCCGAGCATGTCGAGACCAAGGACCAGCCCTTCCCCCTCAATGTAGTCGAACCTGAAGTGGGCGTTACCCGCCAACCTCTTGGTGGGATGGCCGTTCAGATACGAATCGGGGACCGTGCGCAGGACTTCGCTGACAATCTTGTCCCTCAGCCCTCTCATGAGGTCGGCGGACTTCTGCATATCTGCCAGGGCTATCTCGGACGCCTTTCCGATGCCAACGATCCCTGGGACGTTCTCTGTGGACGACCTCAGCCCCCTCTCATGTCCTCCCCCTTGTATGATGGGCTCTATCTCGACGCCCTTTCTCACATAGAGCGCGCCCACGCCCTTCGGTCCGTGGAATTTGTGAGACGAGAGCGAGAGCATGTCCACGTTGTCCCTCCTGACATCCACCGGAGTCTTACCGACTGCCTGGACGGCGTCGGTATGGAATGGTATGTCCTTTGCCCTGGCTATGGCACCTATATCTCTTATCGGCTGCAGCGTCCCCACCTCGCTGTTCGCCATCATGATGCTTATCAGCACAGTGTCTTCTCTCACCGCCGCCTCCACCGTCTCAGGGTCGACGAAGCCCTCTGGGGTGATAGGGACTTCGGTCACTTCGAACCCGCTCCTCTTCAGCAAAGCGCAGGGTTCGAGGACGGCAGGATGCTCCATCATGCTGGTGATGATATGTCCTTTGGCTCGGCCGTTGTACATCGCCGTGCCCTTGATCGCCAGGTTGTCAGCCTCTGTTCCGCTCGATGTAAATATGACCTCAGAAGCGTCTGCGTTGATCAGCCTCGCCACGCTCTCCCTTGCCGATTCGATGGCCTTCTTCGCCTCCCTACCGTAGGAGTGGATGCTAGACGCGTTCCCGCACTTCTCGATGAAGTACGGCCGCATGGCCTCAATGACCTCGGGCAACATCGGCGTCGTTGCGCTGTGGTCGAAGTATATCCGCTTAGCAGGTCTTGCAGACATGGCGATTCAAGGTGATGCCTGGGGCCGTTTTAAAGGTTTGTGGAATGGCCAGTACCGTTGTTGTGCCCTGCCTGGTCAGTTCATCCTTTCAAAAAGTGAGATATACGCTTGATTGATATGGCTACCCAATCTATGGACGTCGAGAGGCTGAGAGGGGACTTCCCGCTGCTGGCGGAGCGGGAAGGCGTCAGACCGCCGATATATCTCGACAGTGCCTGTCAGACCCTCCGTCCGAACGCCGTCCTTGCGGCGATTGCCGAATACTACGAGTCCTACCCCGCGTGCGCCGGCAGGAGCGCTCACAGGCTTGCCACCGAGGTGTCGGTCAGGTGCGACGATGTCCGGACCAAGGCTGCGGAATTCTTCGGGGCGGGGGAGCCGTCTGAGGTCATCTTCCTAAAGAACGCCACCGAGGGTCTCAACACGGTGATATCCGGCTCGGGACTTCGCAGTGGTGATGAGGTTGTCACAACAGACTACGAACACAATTCCGTCCATGTTCCGTTATTAAACCAGTCAAAGGAGTGCGGCGTCGTCAGGAAGACAGTTCCCTCTTCTCCTGACGGCATATTCGATCTCGAGGCATTCGAGGAGATGATGAGCAGCAAGGTCAAGCTCGTCGCGATGTGCCTCACATCCAATGTGACAGGCTACACCCTCCCTGCCAAGGAGGTCGTAGACATCGCCCACGCGAGTGGCGCCAAGGTGCTCTTCGACGCCGCTCAGACTGCGCCAAGCAGACGCCTTCGCTTCGAGCAGCTGGGCATCGACTACGCCGTGATCTCCGCTCATAAGATGCTCGGCCCGTCCGGCGTCGGCATACTGTTGGCTTCCAGCGATGCTGCGAGCGACCTGAGGCCGCTCTGCTACGGCGGTCATGGCGTGACTGCGACAACTGTCGATTCCTTCGAGTTGCTGCCTCCACCGGAGCGGTTCGAGGCAGGCCTTCAGAATTATTCTGGCATAATAGGGGTTGGTGCGGCGTTGAAGTATCTGGACGATGTCGGCCTGGAGGCTCTCAGAGAACACGAGATATCGCTTAACAGGCGCATGACCCGGAAGCTTATGGACCTCCCAGGCGTGAACATCCTGGACCCTGTGGATCCGAACCTCAGAGGAGGAATACTGCCTTTCACCGTCGAAGGCGTCTCCCACCACGATGTGGCCATAATCCTGGACCACTCCCGAGACGTGATGTTGCGCTCGGGGATGCTGTGCTGTCACGCGTTGTTCCAGTCGCGTCACAAGGACGGTTGCGTACGCGCTTCGTCGTACCTCTACAACACTATCGAAGATGCAGACATCTTCACGCAAGCAGTTGAGGACATCGCCACCAAGCTCTGAGATGCGGCCATCAGCCTGCGGAATCGATGAAGACCATCGTACACGCGATGCCGTCGACAGGCACTTGCCGAGCCCTTATCAGGAGATGATCCCCAGAGATCGACTCGATGGGGCTGCTGTTGCGTTCCCGTTCCTCCATCTCCGTCCTATTGAGCTCGTCACCGTCCCATGCCCACAGGGCCAACTGGCAGCATGTGCTAGCACTCGCATCCGAACTTTCTGAGCTGGCGACCGCGCCGCCTGGATGGACGGTCAGAGCGATAGGGAATCCACCAGGGAGATACGGCACGCTGTACAGACAGTCAGCGTTGTCAGCGTCTTCTGTGCAGGTGCGAAGAATCCGGTCGAACTGTCTTAAGATGCCCGCGAGGTCGTCCATGCCGCTGGCGAGAGACGACTGGTACAGAGACTGCCCCAAGACCGTGGCAACCATGAAGGCGCAGACAGACAGCGCCACCTTCGAGATCACGAAATCCATGGTTCAGCCTCACAGACGATCATGGGCAGAGAACTGTAATTCCCCACGGCTACTCGCAGACAGAACGATTGGCTGTTGACGCGGAGCCCTTTGTGGTCCTCCGATGTGATCCACACCGCGGGTTCCGAGGCCGTCCTGATCATCATTGCACCAGATGTGAACTCCATGACAACGCTGGTCATGCCTGGCTCTCTCCATCCGTCCCCTACGGATAGGCTCGCCATGCGCACCCGTCCATCCGAGCGGAAATCCATCAGTAGCGTCCTGACTGCCCCGGGCCCCTCCATAGAGATCATCTGGCAGGTTCCGATGATAGTATCGAGCTGGGTCTCACACCTCTGCAGGAAGCTGCGGTCCCTCAGTGACTCAAGCGCTTCCGCCGCGGGGACGACTGAGAGGCTGGCAGCGATTGCTATCACGAGCAACCTCAGTGGCAAAGCCTCTAGCGCACGCGTATCTGCAATGAGCCGCACAAGCATCAGCTCGGGATTATCGGTATCTCGAAGGAGGAGTCTATCCCGTAGTCCCCCTTAGCGACGGTGACGGTGATGGTGGCCAAAGTAGGTCCGTAATGCTCCACCACCAGGTCCGTGAACAGCGCACACCCCCTCGAGTCAGTCACCCCTCTGACGAGACTGCCATCGTAGGTCCGAACATTCGAACCTTCGAGCAGCACCGTGGCGCCTTCAAGCCGATTGCCGCTCTGGTCGGTGACGACGACGGTCACGCTGAACCCCTCTCTCGTGTATATCCCATCACCATCGGTGTCGAATACAGTCACTTCGCCTGGGTTGACATAAACCTCCCCTATGGACCGTGGGGCCGATATCGAAGCCATCCATCCCATTATTATGGTCAGCCCAAGCCCCGCCACGACAACCATGATCAGCAGCTGGAGGGGCAGGCCTTCGATTCCTCCTCGACAGTCGCACGCCAGTCTATCAGACCTCATGATGCCTTCTTCCTCCCAACGAACGTTTATCTCACCCGTTGACGCGTCAATCCCTACGCCCACCATTACGCGAACCTCTGCATGTAGGCTACCGCTCGGCGGTCGTGGTCAGTGTGCCATTGGACCGTTATCATGACTGATTCTCAGATTGACATGTTCATATACGCTCGGATGGGGTAGATTCAAGTGATGAGCAGGAAGGACCAGCATCGTGCGACTCCCGCTGATTCCGGCACCTGCCAGAAGAAGGAGCGGATTGGAATGGAAGCATCCAAGTGCCCGAAGTGCGGCGAAGAGCCAGATTTCCTGGAACACATGGAGAAGTGGTACTGCTACGAGTGCAACTCCTACGTAGACGCCTCCGAGGCTGTGGTCCACGAAGACCCCGTCGAGGAGGTCGCTGAAGAGGAGCTCACGGAAGCCGTTGAGGAGAAGGTCGAGGAGAAGGTCGTGGAAGCGGAGGCAGTTGCGGAGGCCCCCGTCGAGGCAGTGCCGGAGCCCGAGGAGGTCAAGGAGCCCGCCGTCGAGATCCGTATGTGCCCCAACTGCGACCAGCCACTTAAGTGGATAGAGAAGTACCAGAGATACTACTGCTACAGCTGCAAGAAGTACGCTCCCGTCGAGAAGAAGGTCGAGCCGGAGCCTGAGCCTCAGCCGGAGCCCGAGGCGATGCCCGAGGAGGTTCCTGCCCCGAAGGTGGAGGAGCCGAAGCCGGTAGCGGAGGCCGACACGGCGAAGAATTGCCCTGTCTGCTCTAGCCAGATGAGATACATCGAGAAGTACAGCGAGTGGTATTGCCACGCCTGCAAGAAGTACCCGCTGCACAAGCCGAAGGAGAAGCCAGCACCGAAGGAACAGCCGAATGGCGTCGTCTGTCCGAAGTGCAACGGATCGACGAGGTACATCGAGAAGTACGGGAGGCACTACTGCAACGCTTGCAAAGCGTACACGCCCAAAGGCGCATCGGACAACAGGAAGCTCTGTCCAACATGCAAGTCAGAGTTGAAGTACATCAAGCAGTACAACGAGTGGTATTGCTACGAGTGCAAGAAGTACCCTCTCAGACCAAGCAAGCCGGTGCTGCTGCTCTGAGCAAACCTTTGAACAATCTAGCCCCGGTGGCCGACGGTGTTCTTATGAGCCACCGGGGAGATTTGAACTCCCGACCTGCTGATTACAAGTCAGCTGCTCTACCAGCTGAGCTACGGTGGCGCGAGGGTCTGGCCGAGTAATAAGAGACCGCACTTATAGGTTTTGACCTGGCAGCCTTCTGATGCGAGGTTGCAGCGACCGCGTCAGCGGAGGCCTGGCATGCTGCCAGCAGCATCGGAAGCTTTAAGTGGTGGGTATGTATCCGCACAAATCGCGCACCAACGGTGAGTGTTCATGACCGAGAATGAAGGTGCTAAGAAGCACCATGAGGAGAAAGAGGAAGCGCAAAGCGACGCAGACGCGAAGATCGAGGCGGGAAGCCTGGTGCTGGCGGAGTTCAGCGGCTGGGTTGAGGAGACCGACGAGCTCTTCGACACGACCGACGAGTCCCTGGCCAAGGAGAAGGACATTTTCGACGAGAAGATGGTGTATGGCCCTCAGCCACTGATAGTAGGAAAGGGCCGTCTGTTCCCAGGCCTCGACGAACATATGCTGAAGGCGGAGATTGGCAAGGACTATGAGGTCATCATACCTCACGAGAAAGGAGCAGGTCCGAGGGATCCGAAGCTGGTGGAGCTCCACCCAATGCGAGAGTTTCTGAAGCAGGACATAGAGCCCCAGGTGGGCATGGAAGTCACTGTCAGGAACCGCAGGGCCACGATCGTCGCCATGACCGCGGGCCGTGTCAGGATAGACTTCAACAACAAGCTCGCTGGCCGCACGCTGAAGTACAAGTACAAGGTCGTCAGCAAGCCGGCGAAGCCAAAGGAGATTGCGGAGCTCCTGCTCAAGATGTCCTACGGTTCCGCCGAGGGCTTTGACATACATCACCACGGCAAGGACTACAAGATAACCCTTCCCGACGCGTGCAAGTACGACCAGAAGTGGTTGCTCGCGAAATACAGGGTCGTAACTGACCTGAGAGATGTTCTCGACGCCGAGACGGTATCCTTCGTAGAGGAGTACGCCAAGCCAAAGCCGAAGGAGGAGGAGCCCGCAGCCGAGGAGAAGGCGCCTGAAGCAGAGGACGAGAAGGCCGCTGCCGCCGAGGCCAAGGCTGAGGAGAAGGCACCCGAGGAGCTCTCGGAAGAGGATCGCGAGTGATTACTCGTCGAGCGATAATCGATCGGCCTACACAAACCTCTTAACTGATTCCTCGCATACTTCACGCGGGGGTCATCCCAGCCGTTCAATCATCCGCGGAGATGGGCGCGTGGCCTAGCTGGATATGGCACTTGCCTCCTAAGCAAGCGACCAAGGGTTCGAATCCCTTCGCGCCCGCTCTCACGCGAGGCCATCTATTCGGTCTTGACTTCAATCAGGGGGAACTAAGGCTTGGGAAGATGACGATGAGGCCCAAGAATACGTGAAGAGAGTTCTTCTTGCCCCATCTTCAGCGGAAGATGTGGCGAGAGGTCCGCGATGCCAGATAGCCGCTCATCTTCGCGCTATGCGGATGGAACCCGCATCCATCCACGTATTTGATTGACGCAAAAACATATAAACTATGTAATCAATTTCATGGCGGTCGAATCCCAGGGATGTAGCAAAGGTTGCACGGGGTTCG
Source organism: Thermoplasmata archaeon (assembly GCA_041550275.1). Taxonomy (GTDB): domain Archaea; phylum Thermoplasmatota; class Thermoplasmata; order UBA10834; family UBA10834; genus UBA10834. The sequence continues at coordinate 12,462 of JBFEPA010000006.1, forward strand.
GTTAGGAGGCCAGTTGATGGCATCAGCTGACGAAAGTACTGACAGAATGTGTGTGTCGTGTGGCCGGTCAATAGCGATGGACGCGAACGTGTGTCAACACTGTGGCCATGATTTCAGAGCGCCAGCGCCAGTGCCAGCGGAGAAGAAGAAGACATTCATACCCGTGGTGGGCGGCGCTTTGGTGATTGTCGCAGGGATAATGGGTCTGTTCCTGGGTGGCGTACTGCTCGCGGTCGACTTCGACGAGCTCGACCAATACGGCCTGGACATCGCCACCGACATGATCGAGGACATCCTCACAGTTTGCGGGACGATAATCATCATCCTGTCGCTGATCGTGGTCCTCGGAGGCTTCTTCGGTGTCATGCGGAAGCACTGGGGTATCGCCTTGGTGGGCGCTATCCTGGGGTTGTTCGTGATCGGCCCGTTGATGCTGGGCACCCTCTTCTCGCTGATCGGTCTGATACTGATCGCGGTCTCAAGGAAGGAATTCGAGTAGGTTCCTGACCTTGGCGAGACGCTGTGGCGTTGCCCACGATCCAAACCCCTTCTCTGGATTTTAATTTTCTTCTGTCAGCTCAGCTCTTGATGCCATGCGAATCAAGTGAGCTGTGATGGGACTGGGCGTCGTCCTTTTCGATATGCTTCTCGAACTCGTTCTCCCACCAGCAAATGTAGTTGCGGACGCCCATCTCTCGCTTTCTAATCGCCTTCCTGGCAATGTCGTGCGCTAACGACGCGTATTCCAAGTTCCATTTGCCCCTGATCCGTGTGGGGATCACGAGGTAGCTCGGCGAGTCGTCTATGTACTTCGGTGGCAGCCGGCTGAGAGCATACAGGTCGCATGCCCTCTCTCCGCTCGGAATGTCCTTCACGTTGAACTGCGCCAGATGCATGAGCTCATGGGCTATGGTCCAGTATGTCGGGGCCTTGTAGTTGCCGTTCCTCGCCTTGCGAACGTCGAGCATCAGCTTCACTGTGCCGTCGTCCGACTGGAAGGCGAGGCCGTCGTAAGACCTCGTCAGGCCAATCGTGAGTTTCCTCTTCATCTCCGGGAAGTATGGATGCAGGCGCCTGACCCTCCTGTCGACCTCGTCACGCAGGGCAGGATTGAGCGTCATCGCCTTCCGGGTCCAGGAGATATCTAGGAGCATGCAGTCTCTCCGATGACAGGATAGTATTTCATCATATCTCCGGAACGCGGCAGCCACTAATGCATACGGCTGCTCACTTCATGCTCCCGTCGATACCGATGATGACCCCTTCGACTGAGGCTGCGGTGCCCGTCCTCCTCAGTGCCTCCTTGGCGAGCGCCAAGAGTCCAGAGCAGCATGGAACCTCCATCATGACGACTCTGACAGACCTCGGCTTGGCCTCCGAGAACACCTGTTCCAGCTTGTCGAGGAACGCCTTCTGTTCCTCGAGCTTAGGACAGCCTATGATGACAGGTTTCCCGCGCATGAACTCGCGATGGAAGTCGGCGTATGCGAACGGGGCGCAGTCCGCAGCAAGCAGTATATCCGCATTCTTCAGATATGATGCTGAAGGCGACACGAGCCTCCACTGCACCGGCCAGTTGACGAGCTCGGACGGCTTCGCTGACGCCTCCGTCGCATATGCGGGAGGTGCGTCTGGCTGGACCTTCCTGAGGAGCATAGGGGTAGCTGAAGGGCACCCGCACGCGTGGCCTTCCGCGGTTTCATGGTGATCGGCCAGGTGCTTCTTGACCGCTTCCTCGTCGAACTCTGGAGCCTCGCGCTCTACGATCTCGAGCGCTCCCTCGGGGCACTCTCCGATGCACGCACCCAGTCCATCGCAGAATACGTCGTTCACGACCTTGGCCTTGCCGTCGATTATGGCAAGGGCACCTTCGGCACATGCAATCACGCATTGGCCGCACCCTGTGCACTTTTCCTCGTCTATCTTGATGATTTTGCGTCTCATCACATCGCCTCTGGTGGGATAACCGTCAGCCTGGTCTGTATGTATCCTCCCTTACCTGTAAGGTTTCGCGTCGATTGGTCTCATTCTCCTACACCGCGTCGGGGCCGACGAGTTCCTTCCATCTCAACCGTGATCGCGACCGATGGAGCTTGTCGGCTATCACACCTGCGGTCAGTGTCACCGGTGGAGTGAGGAAGACCATCGTGCCCGCCAGCGCCACCAGGCGGGTAATCCTCCTGGCCTCGAATATCTCCCGAGAGCAGCGCGTGTCATCCGGCATCTCCATGCCAACAAGGGAAGCCCATAGGGTTGTCTGCAGCTTGAACGTCATCAGGGTAGTCAGCCACACGAAGTTGCGGAAGCTCGTCATTTCCCCTCCGAAACCTGTCTCCTTCGACAGTATGGCACGCCTGAGGTCCTCGGCCGTCTCCCCCTCGAATGTGGTGTATCCATCGCCGACCATCATGGGACCGTGCGCGTCGCTTCCGCCGGTCTTGGTGAGTGGCAGATCATCGCACATCTTCTGGGCGATGGCGTTCGCATATCCGTCCCTGTGGAACGCGTTGAATACCTCTACACCGTCAAGCTTGAGCTCCCGCAGTTTGTCCGAGACCGTGCTGCAATGCGCGCTGAACGGGTGTGGAGCTATCGCGACGCCTCCAAGTGCGTGAATGCGGTCGATGGTCTCCTCGGCGGATAGGGAGTGTGGAATGCTCTCGCTCAGGAAGAGCCCGATGACTTCTCCGTCAGCGGTAGAGACCTCCTCTCCGACGACCACCTCTACGCTCGACTTCTCCGCCTTGGCAAGCTGTGCACCCCTGATGGTGTCGTGGTCCGTGACGCAGACGATGCTCAGCCCCTCCCTCTCGGCAGAGCGAAGCACCTCTCTGGGCTCACTCACCGCGTCAGGAAACCTTATGAATCCCAGCTTGGACATCCCAGAGTACTTGGTGTGCGTGTGGAGATCCGCCCTCGCGACCATTTGCGGCGTAATCCAGGTAAAGATAGTTATCCCTTGCGCTCGGACGGCACTTCATCATGCGCCCCATGACGGCGGCAAGGTATTTCTCGAGCGGAGTGCTTCACCCCAATCAGCTGGAGGTGAGCAGATTCCACAGGAAGGTAGGCATGGGTCGAAGCACAGGACCGTGACGGCTGAGGGCACTCATAGAGAGATCGGGCTGAAGATAGGCACGGAGTGCAGGCCCATCGCACGCAGGATGGAGCGTAAGCTGAAGGAGTATATCTCCAGCACTTATCGTTGTCCGATGTCTGAGGCATATGCCCGCGCCCGCAAAGTTCTGCCGATGACACGCCGGTTCACACCTGGCTTCGTGGAGGAGCTCGAGGGGTACGCGGAGGGTTCTGGCCTCAGCTTCGATGCGGTTTTCACGATGATGTGTGTCCTGGACTGGAATGCGAAGGGATGCACCGACATCGCCGTGAACGACCGATGGACCAAGGACGACTGCGTCTATGCCGCCCACAACGAGGACGTTGAGCCCTACAACCTCGACGACATCGTGATATCGAGGGTGAGGCCGGACGATGAGCCAGGGTTCATCGGAATGTGCTATGGTGGCATCATGCCGACGGTCGCGATGAACGCCGCGGGCATAAGTGTGACGGGGAACGCCCTTGAGCCCAACGATGTGCGCCCCGGCATTCCAAAGATGATGGCGGTCAGGGAGACATTGAAGGCAGAGAATCTGCACGAGGCTCTCAAGCTCTCGATGCCGCCAGGGAGGGCGCACAGCTTCAACAATATCGTGTCGGACTCGAGCGGTGAGATATACAGCATGGAGGGCTCCGCAACCACGTTCGACGCGCTATACGCCGAGGATGGGTGGCTTGTCCACACGAACCACTACATCTCACCGCGCATGTGGCGGTTCGAGGCAGACATGCACACCCGCTTTTCGTCGATCCTACGATACAACCGCGCGAGAAGACTGCTCAGGGACGAGCTGGGTGAGGTCAGTCTCGCGACATTCAAGCGCGTGTTCTCCGACCATGTCGGATATCCAGAGTCGATATGCAGACACCCCGACCCGAAGCTCGAGGAGTCTGAGCGGACGATGACCATCTTCTCGGTCGTGTTCGACCTGACCAACGAGGCCGTTTGGGTCTGCCATGGCAACCCCTGCGAGGGAACGTACGAGCGCCACGCCCCATGATTACGAGGCTCAGGGCCACCGATGCTTGAGCACCTCTCCTGCGAGCACCTTTGTCTGTCGGCCGTTGTCTACGGCGACCTTCCCGTTGACGATGACGTAGGGAATGCCCTCAGGATATCCGTGGGGGTAGTTCCTGAGGGGGTTGTCGTGCGGCCACAGGTCGGTGGCGCGGTCCCTGACATTGGGCAGGTCGATGATCGCTACGTCCGCCTTCATCCCCGGTCTTAGAAGTCCTCGGTCAAGCAGGCCTATCTTCTGCGCGGGAAAGCTGGTCATCCTCCTGACAGCGTCCTGGATGGTCAGCACAGGGTCATCCCTCACGTATCTCTCCAGTATGCCGGGATACTCGCCGAAGGCGCACGGGAAGTAGGGTGGAGGGTCGTTCATAGCACCTTCCACTGACCAGGTCGAGCAGTCGGACGAGAACATCATGTTCGGATCCATCATGAGGGCTTTGATATCCTCCCCACTTATGTAGTCAAATATCGCGATCATCCCGTCCTTCTCCTCGACAATCAGGTCGAAGTAGGTCTCGAAGGCGTCGGCGCCCCGGATATCAGCTATCTGCTGCACGGTCTTGCCTACGAGGTCCTTCTGCTTCGAGGCGTGTATGATGAGTATCCTGTCGAAGCGCCCATGCTTCAATAGGCCGCTCGGGCCGAACGCTGGCAGCTCGTCATCCACTATCTCCTTCCTAACCCTCCGCCTGTTCGCCTTTGACTTTAGGTGCTCCACTCTCTCGTCGAGAGGAAGCTCTGCCAGATACTGTGGCAGGGCGCCGCTCAGCTCCGGAGCGAGGTCGGTGTGGACATCGTTGTCTATTGTCACGTCCAGCCCCCGCCCTCTGGCCTCGCTGACGAGGCCGAGAGTCTCCGCGGTCCTTCCACACGCTCCCCATTTGGGACAGTTGTGCGATATCTGCACTCGCACGCCGGCGCGCTCGCCTATGAGTATCGCCTCCCTGATGGCCTCGGCGATGGTCTCTCGTTCTCCTCGAATGTGCGACGCGTACATGCCGCCGTACTTCGCCACGACCTTGCAGAGCTCGACTATCTCGTCTGTGTCCGCGAAGCATCCCGGCGGATAGACAAGGCCCGTTGACATGCCAAACGCCCCGGCCTCCATCGCTTCCTTCACATGCCCCTTCATCTGATTCAGCTCTCCCTTGGACGGAGCATCCATCCTCGCTCCCATCACTGCTGTTCTGATGGCACCATGCCCTACAAGGGTGGCGATGTTGTGCCCGAGCCCACCTCTCGCCAAGACCCGCAGATACTCCTCAAGAGTGCTCCAACTGGTCTTGCCCAGCCTGCCTGCCCACTCGCCCCAGTAGGTTTTTGCGAGCTCTATGTTAGGCTCCATTAGAGGTGCGATCCCCTGCCCGCAATTCCCCGTCAGATGGGTGGTGACGCCCTGCCTGAGGGTGCTGTCACATCCCCTGAATATCATGGCGGTCACATCTGAGTGCGTGTGAATGTCGATGAACCCAGGGCAGACATAGCTGCCTTTCGCCCCGATGGTCCTGTCACAATCCTTCCGATCTATATGGCCTATCTTCAGAATCTTCTTGCCTGAGATGCCGATGTCTGCCTTGTACCACGGATTGCCCGAGCCGTCGACTACGAGCCCATTCAGTATCCCAATATCGAATCGCATCACTGTCGCCTGCCGCGTCACGATAATGCGCATCGGTCTATTTACTGTTCGCCAGGAGTCTGTGCAGCGAAGAGATACATCAGGGTACCCGACCATATCTTGGGATAGAAGTAAGTGGACTTATGGGGCATCTTGAGCCCCTCCTTGGCGACTTCCATGACCTGCTCCACGGTCGGCGCCTTCACGAACAGGCAGAGCACATCCTCGTGCGATGCAAGGTTCGACCGCGCTGCATCCAGCCCATTGACATAGTCTATGTTCACCTTCTTGTCCAGCATCTCAGTGGTGAATCCAAGCATCCCCTTCATTACCTTCTCCTGAAGGATGAACACGGATAGCTGCCCCAGCGGTCCGGGTAGGTCGGCGCGCTTCTGCTCCGCCATGGAGGCCAATCCGACGCTTGGGCACCAGACTCCGAACGCAGTGCTGGGGGCGCCGTCGAGGGCTGCGAGCAGCTCCTCAGGCGAGTCGAAATCGACCAGGTCGAACTCCTCGCTGAGGCGATCCCGCAACGATTGGAGGGTGTCGTCATCGAGCTGCCTGACCATGCGGTGTGCCGGGTTGATGACGAGGCCAGGGTTTCTGAAGCTCACCAGCGTTGCCAGGACGTGGTCCGTCGGCCCCTCTTCCGAGGAGGCGCTGCCCCTGCTGCATTCGTCACGAAACTCAAGCGCCGTCTCGTATCTGTGATGCCCATCTGCTATCAACATCCTCTGTGGTCCGAGAGCGCTGACGATTTTCGTGACGGTGTCCTCATCAGCTATGCGCACTATTCTGTGATGAACGCCGCTCGTGTCAATGAACCTGAGTATCTCAGCAGACTTCCTGCACGAGTCTATGGTCTTCTCGACCTCCCCCGTCGGGTCGTCGTACAACATGAATATCTGCTCTGAGTTGCCCCCGATGGCTGACATCAGGGCCTTCCGATCCGCCTTATGCTTGGGGATGGTGTTCTCGTGCGGGAGTATGACGCCGGTGGAGAACTCCTCGAGCTTCACTATGGCGACGATGCCCGTCCTGACACGGACCACTTGATCGGCGCCCTGGAAGGTCTGTTCGTAGAGATACAGCGACCTATCCGTGTCCCTGACGAGGACGCCGTCGTTCAGCCACCTCCTCAAGCGCTTCGCTGCCGTCGCGTATCTGTCACCCTCGTCCCCGAGGGTGAGATGAGTGATGTTGAGCCTGTCCTCCTTCAATCGCTTCTCCAGGCCTCGGTCGATGACGTCGTAGGGAGGAGCGACGAACCTGCTCACCTCGTTGCCAAACCTGAGGTTGTTGTAGTGTACCGCGTTGAAAGGGGCTACCTTGGCCAAAGACGTATCCCTGCCGTGAAGCCTTCATCCCGTAACCGCATATAAATGATTAGGTCTCCTGACAGCATCGTGGCTTCCACGTCCGCGCATCTGGACTATCCTTCCAGGATAGGGACGTAGCCGTACCACACGCCGCCGTCTTGGAGGTGTAGCAGGTTCTCCCTCAACAGCTCGAGATGCGCCCTCTCCATCTTCTCCAGCTTGACGAATATGTCCCTGAGCTCATCTCCTGAATCCCTGGCGTGGTCGGAGTAGAAGTCGATGGAATGCTGCTCCGTCTCCATCCCCAGCTTGATGGCCGAGATGGCATCGTTCGTCTGTATGGAGTCCTTCAGTATCCTGTGGGGGAAGATGCGCTCCATCCCCTCATCCAGGACTTCAGCCGAAGTCTCGCCGACCGTTCCACCGCGCGCTTTCAGCTCCTTCGTCAGCATTTCGGCGTGCTCTTCCTCGTCACGTGCCAGCCCTTTCATCAGGGCCTTGGCCTTCGCATCGCCCACGAGGTCGTGGAACCGCATGTAGTACTCTTTTCCAAAACGTTCGAACTCTATTGCAGTCGCCAGTACGTGATTGGTCTCAACCATGCTCTGTCACCCACTCCACAATAGACCAAAGGATGGTCAGGGCTAATAAACTGTTATGCCGAACGGGGTCACCGTCGATTCATGGCTCGCAGAATTATCATATTATAGTCGTAGACTGCAATACGTGCGACAGCGATGTGAGCGGCCGGCAAGGCGTTCGTCATAGCATTACGTCGGCCTATAATTCCAAAGGTAGGTTGCGTGAACAATAATCATACAGATGGAGGCGATGACGACGACTCCATCTCGGTGGACGAAGAGATCTGCTCTGAGTTATCTGCCTTGATGAAAGGCGTGAGCCAGGGACGAAGTCTGCGTCAGTGCCTCTTGGATATCCTCGAGTCCGTTTGCAGGCTCACGCATGCCGATGGCGTCAGGCTGCTCGTGTATTCCAAGGAGCTTGATCAGCTGCTCTCCAGCCACGACTCCGCCGAGGCCGAGGGCGTCGCGGCCGACACCAATCATCTGCCAATAGTCTTCCTGCCTGACGACAGCGGCGTCTCCCACGTATCCGGCTCCGAGATATTGCCTGGATGCAGCTTCACCCGGCCAGACGCTTGGCGGAGCTTTTGCGACGGGCGAGGCCCTGGCACCTGGCAGCCGGAGGACAAGTTATGGTTCCATCTCGTCGATATGAACGATGGCAGGTACGCCGACATAGAGGTCGTGGGGTCACCCGACGGTTCCTTGCTGGATCGTTCCCAAGTCGCGAGGATCAGAGCCTTGGCAGACCTCGCGGAGATAGCCGTCGGCAAGACGAAGGGGTACTCCCACTTCGAGAAACTGTCCAGCCGGATGAAGCAGAGGACAGACCTCCTCGAGGACCTGCTGACCATCTCCTCGTCCATTGTGTCCGAGAGGGACCCCGACGCCCTTTCCACGATGATACTGGGCTCTCTCTCGACCCTGTTCGGCTTCCAGCGTGTCAGCCTGATAGTCTTCGATGAATCCATAGGAGAATTCAGGTGGAAGGCGGTCCATGGATACCCTATCGAGGTAGAGGAACTTGCTCTGACTAGGACGATCCCTGCGGAGATCGTGCTCGACGAGTTCGCAAAGGGCAAGAAGATATCCCGGTCAGCCTACTACGTCCCGTTTGAGGACATTCCGGATAAGTCTCGGCGGTACTTCGTCTCCAGCGAGACGGCCAGACGTGCAGGTGATATGCCCTCTCGCGGTGAGAATGAGCTGCGCGAAGGAGACACCTTGTCGTTCATGCTCCGCGACTCCACCGGCAGGACCGTCGGGGCCGTCTATGTCTCCCTGCCATTTGACGGCAAGCTCCCTGACAAGGAGACTTTGGAGACGATAGAGATCTTCACATC
>JBFEPA010000007.1:0-21170 GCA_041550275.1 Thermoplasmata archaeon
ATCAGGGTATCGCCGAGGTTCGGGCACTAAGCGCCGGAACCCGGGGGCTAATGTGAACGAGATGAAGAGTATTGTTCTAGGTGTTGGAGCTGTAGGTTCTGTCATTGCCGACGTACTTGCGAATTCCGAGGAGTTCGACGAGGTGGTCTTGGCGGACATAGACATAGAGAAAGCGGAGAGGATGAAGGAGAGGATCTCCTTGGACAAAGTGTCCGCGATGAGGATAGACGCCTCGGACACGAAGAGCATGGCCCAGGCGTTCAAAGGAGCGGACCTCGTCCTGAACGGAGTCATCCCTCGCTTCAACTTCAACATAATGGATGCGTGCCTGATGGCGAAGGCGAGCTACGCCGACATGGCCAGCGACATCTTCCTGTCGAAGGAGAAGCCTGGCGAGATTGTCAAGGAACCGCCGATGCAGTACCAGGTGCGCAAGTACGATGAGGAGTACAAGAAGGCGGGAATCGTTGGGATGCTCGGCATGGGCTGTGACCCCGGGGTCGTCAACATCTTCGCGAGGATGGGAGCGGACCGCATGGACAAGGTCAAGAACATACTGGTCAGAGACGGCGACAACGGTTATGTCGAGGGCTACGACTTCGCGCCAATGTGGTCACCCGAGACGCTGATCGAAGAGGTGCTGATGCCGCCGATGATCTATAAGGACAGCCACTACAGGAAGGTCGAACCATTCAGCGGCAAGGAGGAGTTCGAGTTCCCGACACCCGTCGGAAAGCTGCCGGTATACAACGTCGACCATGAAGAGCAGGAGACTTTGCCGACATACATCGGGGAGGTGCTTGGCAAGGGCTGCGAGTACTGCGACTTCAAGATCCATCTGGGCGACGACTATGTCGACGCGATCAAGACGATGGGCATGATCGGCCTGGACAACCCTGAGAAGATCAATGTGAAGGGAGTGATGGTGGCTCCGAGGGATGTCGTCACTGCGTGCTTGCCAGATCCTGCGACGATAGGTGACAGGGCGAAGGGAGACCTCGCCCACGGGACGATCACCACGGGCGAGAAGGATGGCAAGGAAGTGGGGTATTACATCTACACTTCCATGAACCACCAGGACTGCTGGAACAAGTACCATCACAGCGCCACTGCGTACACAGTCGGTGTGCCTATCGCCATCGGCGCGATACTGTTCGCGCAAGGCAAGATCTCGCAGAAGGGCGTGTTCCCGCCGGAGATGCTCGACCCGAAGCCGTTCGTCGACATGCTGCCGAAGTACGGCATGAACTGCATAGAGAAGAAGCTCTGAGCCTCCGGCAGGCTCCTTTAAACCCCTTCCTTCGCCTTTAGAACCTCCCCTTTGCAACAATCAGGTTTATTACAACTATCTCATACGGGCAGTCAATGGCTGAAGGCGATTCGAGAATCCGCAGGTTCTACTTGTTCAGGGCGCTGACATCGTTCGGCCTATGGATGCCATTCTGGACACTATGGGCATACGAGAACCTGGACAGCGTATTCCTCATCACGATAGTCGACGCGGCGTTCTGGATGATGATGATCGGGTTCCAGATACCAGCGGGACTGCTGGGTGACAGGTATGGGAGGAAGGCGATGCTGTTCCTGGGAGAGATCCTGTTCTCCGTCGGCGTCCTGGCGTTCGGCTTCAGCACCGAGTTCTGGCAGTTTGTAGTTTCGAATCTCGTGTGGGCGCTTGGAGTGTGCTTCATCGTCAGCGGTGACACGCCGTTCATGTACGACACGCTCCTGGAACTCAAGAGGGCGAATGAGTTCACTGTGATAATGATCAATGCCACGGTGGTTGGGTACATGACGAGTGCGGTGGCATGTGCCGTTGGAGGATACATAGTCGAGACCACTGGCCGCCTGGACCTGCCGCTGTTGATCGCGCCTGCAATAGCGATCATGGGCACGATGACCGTGTTCACGCTGAAGGAGCCGAAGGTCGACAGAGCACGCGTGAGCTCCTTCAAGTCACATCTCGGAGTGGGCCTCAGGCACGTGCTCAGCTCGAGGGCGATTATAATACTGATTCTGTTCCAGATAGTCATCGAGCTTGGCATCTATGTGATGATGATCTTCAGGTCGATCTACATGTACGAGGACCTATCCCTGACCTACCTCCAGATAGGCCTGCTGGTTTGTAGCTTCCTGATAGTTAGCGCGTTCATCATCAGCTTTGCCCGCAAGATAGGGGACATCCTTGGCGAGAAGAGGTCGCTGATATTCCTGTACGTGTCGATATTCGCGTCGTTCCTCGTGGTATTCGCTGTGAGGGACCCGATAGCCATCGTTACGCAGTACCTGATATACGTGGTGGCGGGCATTCAGGGGCCCATCATATTCGGCTATATCAACCAGAGGGTTGACTCGGAGCACAGGTCGACTATCGTCTCCATAGCGACGTTCGTGTTCACCATAGTACTAGTCGTAGTCGAGATCGGAGCGGGATTCCTTGCATCCGCCTGGGGGCTGATAGAGAGCCTCTTAGTCCTTGCTCTCTGCACCGCCCCCGTCGCAGTCATACTCATGATCCTGTGGAACCGTGAGGTCAGCCGCACCAAATCGCTGCAGGCGAACGCGTCGTCCGAGTGACAAACTCCTCAGTTAACAAATAGAAAAAGGGGGGAGGCTATGAGCCCTGTAAGAAAGTGCATGCTAGATAAACCTTATCATTTTTGATAACGGCGTTTTCCTGGGAGGGTCGTTCAGACATCCGTCCTCGATGCTGAGTTCACTTGATCCCGAGTTTCTTCTCGGCCTCCGCCACGAGGAATTTGGTCGGGATGACACGATCTGGATTCAGCGACAGGCTGTCGATGCCCAAGCCAACCAGAAACTCCGTGTACTCAGGGAAGTCCGATGGCGCCTGGCCGCATATGCCAATCTTTCGCCCTTTGGCCTTGGCGACGTTGACGACACGCGTTATGAGCTCCTTGACGGCTGGGTTCCTCTCGTCATAAAGATGCGACACGAGCTCGGAATCCCTATCAAGTCCAAGTACGAGCTGGGTGAGGTCGTTCGAGCCGATGGAGAAGCCGTCGAAAACGTCAGCGAACTGCTCTGCCAGTATGACATTGCTGGGTATCTCGCACATGACGTACACCTCCAGGTCGTTCTCGCCCTGCTTCAGCCCATGCGATGCCATGACTTCGATGACCTTCCTTCCCTCCTCTGGCGTCCTGCAGAACGGCACCATCACCTTTACGTTCGTCAAGCCCTTGAGAGCCCTCACGCGCTTCAACGCCTGACACTCCAGAGCGAAAGCGGGCCTGAACTTATCGTCGTAGTAACGGGATGCGCCTCTCCAGCCGATCATCGGATTGAACTCTACGGGCTCGTACAGCCTACCCCCGAGCAGGTTCGCGTACTCGTTGGTCTTGAAATCTGAGAGCCTAACTATGACATCATTCGGGTAGAACGTCGCGGCGATCTTCCCGATGCCCCAGGCGAGCTTGTCCAGAAAGTAGTCCGCCTTGTTGTCGTACCCCTGGGTCTTCTCCTCGATGGCCGAGACCACCTCTGCGACAGCGGGCTCTGTTCCTGCCCGCTCCTTGAGCTTGTCGAACTCGACGAGTGCGAGCGGGTGGATGCCAATGTGAGATGCGATGATGACTTCCACGCGGGCGAGCCCAACGCCGTCACACGGCGTCTGCCCCTGGGTGAAGACATGCTCCGGCACGGCCACGTTCATCATGACCTTCGTCTTCGTCTTGGGCATCACGCTGATGTCGGTCTTGTCGATTCTGTACTTGAGCTTGCCCTCGAAAACGTTGCCGACGCCCTCGGACGTGTCGACCGTCACCGCCTGGCCGTCCTTGAGCACGCTGGTGCCGTTGCCTGTGCCGATTATGCAGGGGATGCCCAGCTCGCGGGAGACTATCGCCGCGTGGCAAGTCCTACCACCACGGTCGGTGACAATCGCCGATGCGATCCTCATGATCGGCTCCCAGTCGGGATCCGTCTTGTCCGTGACGAGCACCTCACCCTTCCTGAAATCGGATATCTCGAACGCGCTCTCCAGCACGTTAACCGTGCCGGAGCCAATCTTGCTGCCGACTGCCTCTCCCGTGACAAGCACCTTGCCACGCTCCTCGAGGACATACGTCTCCAGCACGCCACCGACCTTTGCCGCATGGACCGTCTCTGGCCGTGCCTGCACCACATACAGCTCTCCCGTGATGCCGTCCTTTGCCCACTCGATGTCCATCGGCTTGCGATAATGATCCTCAATCATCGTGGCCCACTTGGCGAGCGTCACTATCTCATCGTCGTCCAGCACGAATCTCTGGCGGTCGCGTTCTGGCACCTCAAGGTCGACCATTCCGTGTCCCTTCGTTGCGTAGACGAGCTTGTGCTGCTTGCTGCCCAACTTCTTCTCGATTATCGGGTCCTTGGCCTTGCCCAGTGCGGGCTTGAAGACGTAGAACTGGTCGGGGTTGACCGCTCCCTGGACTATCATCTCTCCGAGACCCCACGAGCCGGTGATATACACCACCTTGTCGAACCCGCTCTCAGTGTCCAGAGTGAACATCACGCCGGAGCAGGCGAGGTCGCTTCTGACCATGCGCTGGACACCGACTGAGAGCGCGTTGCCCAGCTGCTCGAACCCTCTATGGGCCCTGTAGGCTATAGCACGGTCGGTGAAGAGACTGGCAAAACACTGTCGAATCGCCTTGAGGATGGCGGTCTCGCCGCTGACGTTCAGTATGGTCTCGTGTTGACCGGCGAATGACGCGCCGTCTAGGTCCTCGGAAGTGGCGCTGGAGCGAATAGCCACGCTTGGGTTCTTGATGCCCAGCCTGCGGCCAAGCTCCCAGTAGCCATACTTGATCTCCCGCTCGAGCTCCTCGGGGAACGAAGCATCGAGGAACGCACGCCTGATCTTCTTCCCCCTTGCAGCGACGTCACCAGGGTTGTCGGGGTCCACGCCGTCGAGAGTCGACGAGACGGCCTCGTCAAGGCCTGCGTGCTCAACGAACCATCTGAAGGCCTTGGTCGTCACCGCGAATCCCTCAGGCACGCGGATGCCCTTCGATGTCAGGTGACGGAGCATCTCACCGAGCGACGAGTTCTTGCCACCGACCTTGGCGATGTCCTTCAGGCCAATCTGATCCAACCATAGCAGATGCTCATTGGTACCGTTGCGTGGTTTGTCCGGCTCATCGAGCATTGTTCGCCCCCGCCTGAAGGAGTCCCCGCCTTCTCAGGGCTCCTTCCTGTTTCGGCTGCACCCCCGACCCGCGAGGGCGCCTGCTTTCAAGAGCCACCCCATCCTTAGATACATCTTCCTACTGGCGACCAGCGCAAACGCGCTGATAAGGGGATGGATCGACAGTCTCGGTACGGGGATAAATCCGCACGCCTTAAGAACGTTTCTCAGATACGAGGCCACAGGAGCCTTCGGTCGTACCTCGAGGTACGGTGTCGGAAGGCATCACGTCCATATGTGTGCATGCACCGGCAGCTGCCGGCGCCGGCAAACTGTTTTCCCCAAGGAGCCTATTCGAGTCTGCGATTGGTCGCAGGCGGTTGTGATGACGAGGGTCGCGATGCTCACCTACAGCACGAAAGCGCGAGGCGGCGTGGCCCACGCCCTCAAGCTGTCGGAGCACCTCCAGAGAGCTGGCGTCGATGTGGTCATCCATTCGCTGTGCCGAGACGATGACGAAGGATCGAAGCGGTTCTACAGGGACACCGATGTCCCCCATGTCATCCATGACTATCATTGGGACGACGATGTGATGGTCCGGCTTGAGCGTATGGTCGATGCATACGTGGACGGTCTACCGAAGGATGCTGATATCTATCACGCGCAGGACTGCGTCGGAGGGACCGCGTTGTCGCGTCTGAAGGCGAGTCGAGCGCTGAACGCCCCCTTGTTCAGGACTGTTCATCATGTGGATGACTTCGCCGAGTCCAGGCTTTTCTCGTTCGAGAAGGCCGCCGTCAGCCAGGCAGACCATCTATTTGTTGTCTCCGAGTACTGGCAGACCGTGCTCAAGCGGGATTACGGCCTCGATTCGGTCGTCGCATTGAATGGAATTGATCTTGAGGACTTCTCCACCATACCTGAGCGGAGGGATACGGCCCCCACAATACTCTTCGTCGGTGGGCTCGAGCCGCGCAAGGGGCTCGAGTATCTCATCCTGGCACTGCCGGAGACTCTCGCATCCGTCCCCGACACAAGGCTCCGAGTTGTTGCGAAGACCGGGTTCAGGGGCGTCGACAAGTTCGAGTGGTTCGAGTCGCTGACTGAGAGGGCGGGGGTCAAGGACAACGTTGAATTCCATGAGTCTGTCGACCAGGAGAAGCTCATGCAGCTCTATGCAGACTCGGACATCGTCGTCCTTCCTTCGAGGAACGAGGGATGGGGGCTCTCACTCATGGAGGCGATGGCACTACAGAAGCCGGTTGTGGCTACCCGCGTCGGAGGGATACCTGAGCTCGTGAGGGATGGCACCGACGGAATCCTCGTGGATCCCGGGGACATCAGGGGAATGGCATCTGCAATGTCGAGACTGTTGGCAGATCCAGACCTGCGGAACCTTATGGGAGCAGCTGGCCGCCAACACGCCGCGCGATATAGTTGGGCGAAGACAGCGAAGCTCACGCTGAGGGAGTACGAGCGCGCCCTGGACCACCGCGGCCATACTCGTCCATGAAGTCGACCATGAACTTCTCGGTATCGGTCAGCGATGCGACCTTCTTGTTGCCCTCCACGACCATGTACTCGTTGGGGCTGTGGGCCAGAGAGCTGTGTCCCACCCCACCCATTGTGAAAGGTATCCGTAGTATCCGGTTGAAGACATAGAACGGCACGGCGCCACCGCTTGTGGGCCATACCTGAGGTGCGTAGCCGTGCGCGTCGAACGTGCGCAGCATCGCCTGGACCACAGGGTCTTTGACGCTTGTCCTGCACCAATCATAGCCGGTGTCCACCTCCTTGACGGATATGTCGGAATAGCCGTGTTTCTCGAGGTGTCTCTTGACGAGGGGTATCATCCTATCCTTGCGCTGGTTCGGCACAAGCCGGATGTCCACCTTGCATGTCACCTCATGGGGGAGGACCGTCTTCGAACCCTTCTCCATGTAGCCTCCCCATATTCCATCGATGTTCAATGTCGTCCCGTAAGTGTAGGCTGTCATGAGCGACTCCTTGTCGTCCTCGGGAAGTATGAATTCCTTCACCTTCATCGTCCTCTTGAACCCCTGCATGTCTATGTCCTTGGCAAGGGCCCTTATGATCTCCTGGTCTTCCTCCGAGGGCGGGGCGATGTCGTCGTAGAAGCCATCTATGAGGATCCTGTTGCCTCCATCATCGGTCATCGTGCCGAGAGCGTCGATGAGCCTCCACACGGGGCTATCCACCCAGGCCTTGTTGCTGCTGTGAATCGCGAACTCCTGAGGCCCTCTGCCCCACTTCTTCCCGCTGCAGTTCATCTCGAAGTATACGACGCCCTTGACGCCGAGGAAGTGCGTGCAGGCCCCCGTGGAGTCCTGCGAGAAGAACGGGAAGTAGCACGCGTCGGCTTTGGACAGGCGTTTCCTGTCCTTCCTGACATACGACGGCAGGTTGGGGCTGCCGAGTTCCTCCTCGCCCTCGGCCACGAATATAAGGTTGATCGGTGGTCTGCCATCCGATCTGTTGCATGCGTCAACGGCATTCAGGAATGCGGCGAGTGGGCCCTTCGTGTTGTCTGCTCCCCTGTTCACGATGGCCTTCACCTTTCCTGACGGAAGCTTCATGTCAACAAGCTTAGCTCCCATTGCAGGATGCTTCCACCCAGGCTCGTTGAACGGCATCGTGTCGTACATGAAGTACGCCAACAGTGTCCTGTCGGACGTCCCCTTGCACTTGCCGTAAACGATGGGGTTGCCCTTGGTCTCGATCAACTCGACACTGTCGCAGCCGACCTCGGAGTACAGCTTACCTACAAGCTCCGCGCACTCGTCTATCCCGAGGTCCTCCTGGCTGGAACTCGGCTGCTTCAGCAGACGTCTAACTCGCGCGATATGCCTGCTCTTGTCCTTGTCAATCCTATCGAAGACCTTGTCCCTGTCGTACTTGCGAGCCATGGAATCATCCGTGTTATGCCGCACGCCAATAAAGAGGTTTCCTGCGCCATGACAAGATGAAAATACTGGCAAGCATCTCAAGGTGTTCGATGATCGAGGAGTTCCTCCTGATATTCATACCGATGTTCGTCGTCATCGACCCGTTCGGGGTCATGCCAATCTACCTTGTCCTGACGGGTGACATGGATGTGGACAATAAGAGGAAGACGCTTCGTTACTCGATACTGTTCGCCACCTTGTTGCTGATAGTGTTCGCCCTCATAGGCAAGGCGGTGCTCGACTACCTGTCGGTGACCATAGAGGCGCTGATGATAACAGGAGGGCTCCTCCTGCTGGTGATCGGTATCATGATGCTATACGAGGGAGACACCCCCAGGTCCAGAAGGAAGGGCGTCGAGGAGGCCGAGGTTGTCCCGAGCGAGCCTGAGGATGTCGCCTTCGTCCCCTTGGGAACCCCCATGATCGCGGGGCCCGGAGCGATCTCGGTTGTCATCATACTCACTGGGACAGCCGATATCCCGCTTGTGCTCCTATCCCTCCTCGCAGTGATGGCGATATGCGCGATCCTTCTGTCCCAAGCCATCATAGTGCACAAGAGGATAGGCAACGCAGGCGCGAGGGCGCTCACGAGGGTCATGGGACTCATAACATCCGCATATGCGGTGCAGATGGTGCTCGACGGCTTGGCGGGCTACATAGCCACCTTCGACTGATGGGCCATAAAGACCTCATGGATCTACTTCTACCAGGAAGGTCAGTTGCGAAGAGCTGAAATATCCGCGGGCGCCTATTTACTCCAGGTTCGAGCTGGGGAATGACTCAACGTCCGACTTTCTCAACATCTGAAGGCGGACGCGGCGACGAACTCGGGGTCAATATGAGCAAGGCCATCGTACTCACCGCCGACAGGACTCTTATGTCCAGCTACAACGGGAGCCAGTTCATCGGATTCGCTGCGTGCTTCCCAAAGGTTTTGCCCAGATGGCTGTACAATAGGCTGTTCTGCCCTGGCCAGGCAAGCATGGGTCAGGGTGAGATGGCAGTGCCTGCCGGACTCCGCAGGATCGAGGCGGCGCTGTTACAATCGGGTGTACCAGAGAAGGACGTAGCCATAGTCCATCCTTCCAGGATAGACCGCATCGTCGATGAGGGCACTCGCGTCATCGGCATCTCGACATCCGACCCCCTTGGCAGGGGGCCTGCGTCAAGCACCTTCTCGAGCTTGATAGATCGTGAACCGTACACGGCCCATTTCTTCCGCGAGCTCCTGAACAGCCGTGCTGTGCAATCGAGGAATGCTCGCATCATCGTCGGAGGGCCAGGGGCCTGGCAGCTGAAGGACGCAGATGTAATGAGGTCTTACGGCATCGACTGCATAGTCGAGGGGGAAGGCGAGCTCGTCTCCTCTGCGCTGTTCAAAGACGCCATGGAGGGTAGGCCGCTGCCCCTCACAGCCAACGGAGGTCCTGTGCCACTAGACGGCATTCCCGAGATAATGGGGCCCACGGTGAACGGCACGGTGGAGATAAGCAGAGGCTGTGGGAGAGGATGCGAGTTCTGCAACCCCAACATGCGGAAGGTCAGGCACATCCCGCTTGAGCGTATACTCTCGGAGGTGAGGACGAATCTCCTGCACTCGTCGAAGGTCACGCTGCACGCGGAAGATGTCCTGAGATACATGGCGAAGGGGATGACTCCAGACGAAGCGCGTGTCCTCAATCTCTTCGAGGAGACGGCACGGCTCACATCTGACCTGGGAATGAGCCATATAGCACTCTCCTCAGCGCTGGCAAGGCCGGGCCTGGTCGAGGGGCTCGCGGACATCTTCGATGGCGCATGGAAAGGCGCTGTCGTCTATGCCCAGACGGGAATAGAAACAGGCTCGCCCCGGCTTGTGGAGAACCACATGAAAGGCAAGGCTAAGCCGTTCTCCCCCGACCAGTGGCCGACGGTCGTGCGTGACTCGTTCGCGCTGCTCTCGGACAACAACTGGGTCGTATGTGGTACTCTCGTGATGGGGATGCCAGGAGAGACAGCGGAGGACGTGGAGAAGACTCTTGACCTCGTGAGGGAACTCACGCAGTATAAGTGCCTGATAGTCCCCCTTATCTTCGTGCCCCTAGGCCGAATGAAGGAGGACGAGTTCTTCGGACCGGAGGCGATGTTGCCTGAGCATTGGATGCTGTTCGCGGAGTGCGTCGACCACGACTTCAGGTGGGCCCATGACCTCATGGAGGACCTGTTCCGGCAGAACAGGCTGAGCTCTGCGAAGTCTCGCCTCTTCAGGCTTGCAGCGCGGTATATGCAGAGAAGGCTGAGGCCGTATCTGGAGACAATGCACGAGGGCAAGAGTCCGCTGAAGCAGGCGGCGGACCTCAGGGATATCGGTCACGATGGGACGATGGGGGAGGGCGCCGAGGCGTAGGGCACCAGCGCGTTACGCGTGCGCGATCGAGGCGACCTCTTTCCTTCCCTCTCCCGAGGCGACCAGGTATATTGCCGCGAGAACCAGCGCCGCGCCGAACGCAGCGACCGGCCTGAGCGTCTCGTCAAGGAAGGATATCGATATGACGAGCGCGGTCACGATCTCTATCAGCATTATCGTCGCGGAGGACGTCGCGGACACCCCTTCCAGGCCCATCGCCCAGAACAATATGGCGACAGATGTGCACATCACGCCGAGATAGGCAACAGCCAGCCAGCCCGGGACCTCCATGGAGAAGTCCGCGCCTGCTTGGCTCAGGTATGCGACCGGTATCAGCAACCATACAGCGGAAGTGACGATGGCGGACGAACTCAGCTGCACAGCATCATACTTTGCAAGCATCTTCTTGTTGAGCACGATGAAGAGCGCCCAGAGCCATCCGCAGCCGTAGACCATTATGTCTCCGACCAACTCGGAGCTGTCGAACGACAGCCCGCCGTCCGCAGTGAGCATCACTATCCCCGCAACACCAGTGGTTATGCCGAGTGCCTGTTTCGACCCTATACGCTCCTTGAAAGCAAAGTACGAGATGATTGCGACGGCAACCACATTGATGTCCACCAGCAGAGCGGTCTTGGACGCGGAGGTGTAATTCAGGCCGATGTACTGGGTGATGAACGCCGCGGAGTTCAGGCCGCCTATGAGCCAGATCATCGGGTCACGGAAGACCGACAGCTGCAGCCTGCGCAGCGGCAGAACAATCGACAGAGTAACGACGGATGCCACCACGAATCTCAACCACAGAAACACCACATCGTTTCCGGCGTAGTCCAACCCCCACTTCACCCCTGGGAACGAAGTGCCCCATATGAGGCTCGCCACGACCGTCAGCATAATGGCTCTTGTCCTGAATGAATACGCCATCGAGGCGTGAACCGCCCTTGAGTATTAGAAACCTACTTCTTGCGTTCCTTGGGGAGGTCTATGTGGAACACGCTTCCCTTACCGACCTGGCTCTCGACCCATATACGACCGCCGTGGGCGTCAATTATACCCTTAGATATGGGCAAGCTGAGGCCAATTCGGTCGACCTGGTGAGACAGGTCATCGCTGGCGACTATGTAGAACCTGTCGAATATCCTCCCGAGGTTCTCGAGAGGAATTCCCACGCCATTGTCCCTGACCCAGATATGGATTATCTTACCTTCGTCCCGGGCGCCGACCTGCACCTTTCCATCTGCCTGAGTGTACTTGACGGCATTGTCGACGACGTTGTTGAAGACATCCCTCAGCCTCCGCCTGTCCGCCATGATCAGCGGAAGTTCACCCTCCGTCGTCAGAGAGAGCGTCTGTCCCTTCTCTGAAGCGTCGTGCATCCTCGCCTCAACGACCTCTTCGAGCAGCTGGTCTATCCTTGTAGGCTCAGGATTTATCTGGAGCGTACCTTTCTCGAGTCTGCTGACATCCAACATGCTCTCCACGAGCGTATAGAGCTTGTCAGCGTTCGCACGTATGGTTCGCATCTTCTGGGCGAGCTTCGGCTCGTTCATCGCCGGGGACTCGGATTCCACAAGGTCGAGATATCCTCGCAACACCGTGAGAGGCGTCCTCAACTCGTGGGACACGACGTCGATGAACTGGCTCTTCATCTTCGTCACCCGCTCCAGCTCCTGGTAGGTCTGGATGAGCTTCTCGTACGAACGCTCCAGCTGGCTCTGCAGCCGCACACTGGATGTGAGGTCCATCGCAACGACGAGCGCGGCCTCGATCTCCCCCGTCTCGGACGGAAGAGGGGCGACCTTGACATGGATGTAGAAGGCCCTGTCAGGATTGGGCACAAAGTGGACGTCCTCCTTCTCGGCCGATGTTCCTTCGAGAGCCTGCATCACGAGGTCGTCCAACCCTGACTTCGTCATCGACTCCATCTCGAGGACGTTGATTCCAACGAGTTCTGTCTCGTCGGACACATCCATGATCTTCATCATCAGCTTGTTCATCGATGTTACCATGGCTTTGGCATCGACAGTCATCAGGCCGATAGGGGCCAAAGACAATATCTTGTCAGTCTCCGCCTCGGTCCTCGCGAGTCTGAAGGAGGTCCGAACATGGTCCAAAAGAGAGGCTATGCACTCCGCGATAAGTCTCATCGCGGCAATGTCGCTGTCGACAAACTCAGCGCCACCCTTTCTGCGCCCCGCCACCAAATAACCCAGATGCACATCTCTCAGGACTATGGACGCGATTGTCACTTGGCCCAGTCCCAGCGCGCTATAGACATGACGGCCGACATCGGGAACATCCTCCAGCTGTGACATGGTCATGGTCGTCGACCTTCCGTCCTTAGCCAGGCGCTTCCTCACCTCCGGATCGCTCTTGACTCGCGGCAGGTCAGACAGATCTGAAAGATCAATACCCGTTGCCCCTGCGAACCTCATGTCCGCGCGTCCGGGGTCGCTAACCATTATGGCGGCGAAGTCGGCGCCGATGAGCCTCTTAACCTCCTCGGATATGAGTGTATACGCGGTCTGCGCGTCCGCTGCGTTGGCAATCTTGACTATCAGGTCGGTGACCGCCCGGTATGTGTCGCCATTGTTGCTGGGGAGATCATCTGACAAGCGCACATCCTCCGAGGGGCAAGGAGCGTCGACAGCACAAACCATTGGAAGCTGCTTACGAGTAGACTGCTGTTGCCGTTCTTAAGGATGTTGCCCTCGAAGACGAGCCACAGCAAGTAAAAGCTATTAACCCAGCGATGACGATTCGGAGGACATGGCGCTCAGGGGCTTCGCGGGGAAGATGCCGTCTATAGGAGCCGGGGCGTACATAGACGCCGACGCGCTGCTCATAGGCGATGTGCGCATCGGCGCCAACGTAACAATCTGGCCGAGGGCGGTGCTGCGCGCCGATGATGACAGCGTAGACATCGGTGAAGGCTCCGCAGTCATGGACATGGCATTCGTCGAGGCGCCGAGTGGACGGCCGACAACTGTAGGTCGAGGCTGCATAGTCTCACACGGTGCGAAGCTACATGGATGTGTTATCGGTGACGGCGTCATGGTTGGCATAGGAGCAATTGTGTTGGACGGTGCCGTGATAGAGTCAGGGTCAATTGTCGCAGCTGGAAGCGTCGTACCGCCAGGAGGACGAATACCACCAGATTCGCTCGCCATCGGCGCGCCTGCTAAGGTGACACGCAAGGTCACAGAGGCGGAGGTACAGGCACTCAAGGACAACCTGAAGGCTGTGAGGGCGAAGGCGACGGAGCATGCCCAATCCGCATGATGCGCGACGGCTGTGCCCTGTTCCCGACACGGCCAACGTTGAAATACATCCTTGATGACTGACCTGCGTCCTGAAGCGCGATTTAAATAGATGGACGCCTCTTAATGACGACAAAGCCGAGAGGTCGATCCGACAGAGGCCTCGAACAAAGGAAAGTGGATGGAGTGGAAATCCATTTCGGAAAGCCCGTTGTGGCTCGTGTGCGCAAGTGCAGGCTGGTGGTCGTGAAGAACCGCCTCCAGCCAGAGGACGAGAAGCGGGCTGAAGAGCAGGCTGACGATTGAAGCGGTCGTCAGGCGGCCCGCAGCTGTGGGCTGAGACATTCTCTAGCGAGTTCTACCCGTGGCGCCCAACGCCTTTCCTTATAAAGTTATCCGAAAGTAATTTACATCCGAGAAATCAATATCGGGCGGGAAGGGATAAAAATGGCTTCTCAAGAAAAAGTCGAACCAGCACAGCAGCCGCAGCCACAGTACCAGGCATACGGACCGCAGTATCAGTATCAGCCCCCCCACAAGCAGGCGATTGAGTACATCAAGCCGTTCGCATCCGATGTAATACTTGCAATCGCAATCATCGTGGGACTGTTCTTCCTGATGCTGGGCTCGGTTGTATATGGAACTGCAGACACCTCAGCGGGCAGAGACGCGGGCATGGTCCTGAAGGCTCTGGGCCTATTCATAGCAGCCGCGGGCATGCTGTTGGGTGCCATTCTGAGAACGGACATGAACAAGTGGGTCAGGGTCGCGCTGTTGCTCAGTGCAACCATGATGATCATACTGATCGGCTTCTGGGGTCCGTTCTGGGGGCTCACGGTCGATATAAGCATACCCAGCTTCGGCTGAAAACTCCCTTTATCTTTTCAGCCTCTTTCCCATTTTTCTCTCTACAGACTCGGTCTTCGAGCGGATGGCATGATCCACGCCCTTCCGATCGTCGATCCTGATGTTCGTGTCGACCCGAGCACATGTCCCCGCCACCTTCTTGTGGCAGGCGGATATGACTGACATGACCTCGTCGAACTCCCCTTCCACGATGGTGCCCATCGGGGTCAGCAAATAATCCAGGCCTGACCCGTCCACTATCCTGACACAATCTGCGACATGACTGCTCACGCTCTCACCCTCACCGATGGGCACGACTGCGAACTCCGCCAACATCAAATACCACCTGTTCTGCTATCAACGACTGAGGCGCTCTGTCGCTCAGCTGCTCGTTGAAAGCCAACGTATTTATACAACCGGAAGCTAAATGAAATCTCTGTCTACAAAGGCGTATTTGGTTTTCTTGATTTCCGGGGGCATCAGTATTATGAAGAGAAAAGGGGAGCCATTGAACGAGTCTTTGAACATAATGACGAAGCTGAGGAAGTCGGATGCAACCACTTCCGATGCGACTTTGACCGTCGAACACCTGACCAAGGCCATAAAGAACAGCATAGACAAGCAGGGCATGCCAGAGGAGGAGGCCAGGGCCATGGCCCAGCATGTGATGAACTTCTTCGGCTACAGCGAGAGGATCATCGACAATGTCCTTGAGCCCGAGGACAGGGATGCTTTCTACATGCTGGAAGACGCTGGCATACTTATGACCGAGCGCGAGGAGACCACGCTGTACGACGGCAGGGAATGGCGCATACACTACTGGATGTTCAGGAAGGAGCGCATATCCGAGCTGATATACGGCAGGGGCAGGTCTGAGGGGCAGACGGACGAGGACGCCTCCGTCTACGACGACATCCCCGAGGACATGTGGTCCAGGGAATAGACCGTTATCCTCCCAGCCTACTTTCAGGCAGCCTCCGCAAAGCCGTTTAGCACAGGCAGCATCTACGAGCATCAGATATGTCAGCGGAGCTTTTTCCATACACGCCGAGAGAAGGGCAGGCGGACCTCCTCGAATCCATCAGACGGACCTTTGAGGGCAGAGGGCACTTAGTCGTGGAGAGCGGCACCGGAACTGGCAAGACTGTATGCGCGCTCTGCGGCGTCCTCGGCAGTTTCGACGGACAGGGGAAGAAGCTGCTGTATCTAACCAGGACGAACTCACAGCAGAGACAGGTGATGTTCGAGCTCCGGCAGATGGGGGGTGGCCGACGTAGTTTCGGCGTCGCCCTCCAGGGCAGGCGGAACATGTGTCCCCTCGCAAAGGCGGACGATGAACTTGCAGGAGGGAATCCCGAGGAGCTCTCCAAGGTCTGCAGCGAGCGCAAGGCACGCGTTCTGAAGGGAGATGAGGAGGCGTGCCCCTTCTTCGCCACCACAATGTCCACAAACCTCCAGACGGTCACGAGGCACATGAGAGAGTCGCTCCCTACCGCTGAGGAGTTCACAGCCTACTGCAGCGAGAGGCAGCTGTGTCCGTACGAGATCAGCAAGATGCATGTGCCGGCCGCTGACGTTGTTGCGGCGCCGTACATCATGTTCTTCGACGGGTTCATCAGGCACAACCTGCTTGATTGGATGGGGTGCTCTGTCAGCGACCTGGTCGTTGTCGTCGACGAGGCACACAACCTCCCTTCGTATGCTCGCGAGCTCAGATCATCTAGACTGTCGGATGTCGCGCTTCGGCTGGCAAGGACAGAGATAGAGGAGTTCGGGGATCCCGAGATGGCCAGCGGCGTCCGCCTCAGTGACCTTGTGACGTTGCTCGAGAACGCCCTCGACAGGGCCGTCGAGGAGTATCTCATCGATGAGGACGGCGTCATACCGCAGTCCTTCCTCGAGGAGGAGCTCATGCTCGGCATCGGGTCCACGAGCCACAAGCTCAAAGGCATGCTGTCTCAGGCAATGAACTACGGCGAGATGGTCCGGGACGCGCGTCGGGCGTCTGGAAGGCTGCCGAGGTCGTTCGTCCACAGAATGGCCAGCTTCCTCGTCTTCTGGCATGCCCTCGAGGAGGGAGAATATGTGAAGCTTATCGTCAAATCAGACGTCTCGGCCTTCGAGGCATACTGTCTAGACGCATCGCTCGCGTGCGCTCCCTTGCGGGACTGTCATTCTAGCGTGCACATGTCGGGCACGCTTAGGCCCCTCGACGACTACGCGAAGTCCGTCGGCCTGCCGGATGAAACGACTCTGCAGGTCATCCCGTCACCATTCCCGCCGGGCAACCGTCTCGTCCTCTACGCTGATGACGTGACCACAAGGTACGAGGATATGGAGCGTGAGCCTGAGATCATCGACCGGATTGCTCGGCACATAACTGACCTGCTCGGCAGCTGCACGAAGAACACAATCATCTTCTACCCGTCATACGCAATGATGCAGAAGGTGAGCGACCGGGTCGACAGGTCCCTCGGAGAATGGAGAATACACCGCGAGGAGCGCTCTATGGGGCAATCCGCACTCATGGAAGCGGTTGCGGGCTTCAAGAACAGCAGAGGTCACGCGGTCATGCATGCCATATCAGGCGGCAGGATAAGCGAGGGCATCGACTTCCCAGGGGAGGAGATGGAGCTGGCCATCATCGCAGGGATACCTTATCCGAAACCCACTGCGCGGCACAGAGCGCTGCAGTACTTCTGCGAGATAAGGTTTGGCGACGGATGGTCGCACGCAGTGAAGGCGCCTACGACCAGAAAGCTCCTGCAGGCGATGGGAAGGCTGATACGGTCCGAGACGGACCGCGGCCTCGCGGTGGTCTTGGACAGAAGGGCCGTCCACTTCGAGGATGAGCTATCATCGAGGAGGGCGTCTGCGCTCGTGGAGGAAGCTTGCGAGTTCTTCTCTTCCCCCTCCTCAAAGTGCACAGCCGATGACGACCCTTTCACGCCGTGATGCTGCAATCGACCGATATCCCTTGGAAGGCCCGTTCCGTGCGTTTCAGTTATTAGACTCCTCCGCAATATGCCCCCGACGATGACACCGCTCGATGCGGCCCTCGCCGGCCTATGGTTGATGATACCCGCTCTAGTCCCCAATTCCGCAGCAGTCATATTCGGCGGTGGGCGTCCCATCGACTTCGGCAAATGCTGGAGAGGCAGACGGATCCTTGGCGATGGCAAGACCTGGCGTGGGCTGATCGGAGGGACCTGCTGTGGAGTCCTTGCCGGGTTTCTTCAGATCGCAGCTGTGGACCTGTGGGACATGCCCGAAGCCTGGACCTTTGGATCATGGGAGACCGCGGTCGTCGTGGTAGCCTGCCTCAGCCTCGGATCGATGCTGGGAGACAGCTTCGGCTCGTTCATCAAGAGAAGGTTCGGCATTGACAGGGGCACGAAGGCACCTGGCCTGGACCAATTCAACTTCGTCGTGGGGGCAATCATACTCGCAGTCGTGTTCGAATTCAACTGGTTCCAAGAGCATTTCATAGCTGACAACGCCATATGGGGCCTGGTGGCTCTGCTAATCGCGGTTCCGCTCCTGCATCGCGGGGTCAACATATTGGGCTACAAGCTCGGTAGGAAGGAAGTACCATGGTAGAGGATGCGCGGACGCTCAAGCGGATGCTTGTGGATCTGAAGGTTGTCCAAACCGGGGATTTCACACTCGCGTCGGGCAAGAGAAGCAACTTCTTCGTCAACATCAAACGGGCCAGTACGGACCCGACTGTGTTGAAGGAGATGGCAAGAGCGATGGCTCCCCATGTGGGGGAAAGCAAGATTGCTGGGATGGCGCTGGGGGCAGTCCCGATAGCAGTGGCAGTCGCACTCGAAACCGGCAGATCGTACGTCATGGTGCGCAAGGAGGCGAAGGACCACGGCACCAAGGATCAGATCGAGGGAGATGTCGCCGCTGGAGACGAGTTCGTTGTCGTCGAGGATGTCGCCACAACCGGTGGATCGACCATGAGGGTCGTGGACGCGCTCAGGCAGAAGGGCGCGATTGTCAAGAGGGCAATCGTCGTCGTCGACCGGGAGGAGGGAGCGTCCGCACTACTGTCGCGCGAGGGAGTGGAACTCATCCCGATATTCAAGGCCAAGGACCTAACATGAAGAAGGTTCACACCGTCCCGGTCAACTGCTCATTGTGCCGACTGAGCGAGACGCGAACCAACATCGTCCCGGGGAATGGGCCGACAAGCTCGAGAATCATGTTCATCGGAGAGGCGCCTGGGCGAGACGAAGACCATAGAGGGCAGCCCTTCGTTGGGAGCGCCGGAGCGACGCTCAACAGAGCACTGGCAGACGTGGGAGTCTCCCGTGAGGATGTGTTCGTGACCAACATTGTCAAGTGCAGACCTCCTGGTAACAGAAAGCCATCAGATGAGGAAATAGAGGCATGCGCAAGATACCTCAGTAACGAGGTCCGCCTGGTCGAGCCGACAGTGATTTGCCTCCTTGGGCAGACCGTCACGCGTGAGCTGCTAGGAAGCACCGAGAAGATGTCGGATATCGTCGGTAAGGTGGAGGACCGGACGATATGCGGAGTCAATGCGAAGTGTGTTGTCACATATCATCCGGCGGCGTGTCTCTACAGACGTGGCAACTTCGACAGCTTTCGCGACGCCATAGGCAAAGCATTGAAGCTCGCCGGAGTCCAAGGGGGAAAGCGGCGTTGATCAGAGAACACTTCCTCGCGCTTATCGTCATCCCACTCGCATTGCTGTCGACATCAACAGGATACACCACGGCTGTCGCTCAGGGGGAGGCTGATAGCCCTCTGGAAAGCTGGACCTTCATGATCTACATGGCTGCCGATGTGGATGACACACTCCCATGGGAAGCGGACATCAATGAGATGGAGGCTGCGAGCCAGGCGTCCAACGCCAACACGATCGTGTTAGTGGACCCTCCAGGAATGACAGACACCATGCTGCTCAAGATAGAGCACGACGAGAACCATTTCGATCCCGAAATAGTCTCAATGGTAATCGACGACGATGAAGCAGTCATACCTGCGGGTGGAGAGGTTAATACGGGCTTGCCTGGCACTCTCACGGACTTCCTCATCTTCGCTGCGACGGAGTACCCAGCGGACAAGCTTGTGCTTGTCATGTGGGGCCACGGTGCAGGTTGGAGGGGAATGTGTCCAGATGGCACCGACCTGCTGACTCTGCCTGAGCTACGCACCGCACTAAATGATTCGGAGGCAGCAATCGGCAAGAGACTGGACATGATGGTTCTCGACGTATGCAACGGCGCCACCTTGGAGCTCGCTCATGAGATATCCGAGCATGTCGACCTCCTCGTGGGGAGCGAACTCAACGTGCCCACTGAGGGGCTGCCGTACCGAGAGGTGTTCGATGCTTTCGCTGAAGACCCGGGCCAGTCTACGAGTGCTTTCGGCAGGGCGATCGTGGACGCGTACATCGACTGGGCAGAATACGACTCGTCGCACGCTACGGTGGCGTGCCTCATGAACTTGGAAGTGATCGCCGACACCGTGACCGCGCTCGACTCGATGTCAAACCTTGGCGCGACATTCAACATGCTCTACCATTCCTCATTAGTGGCTGCAATTCATTCCGCAGAGCATAGCGACGACGAATGGTACGTAGACTATGGAGCGTTGTGCAGCGAGCTCTGCACAGCTGAGCTGCCAATCGAGGTCAAGGTTACTGCCCTGCGTGCCGCGGAGAAATACTTCTCAGCAGTCCTGCATTATGCAGCGACGAACACCGATAATCTCAACGCTGCTAGCACTACAGGCCTCTCGCTGTACTGCCCTTCAGAGGGCGTCGATGACAGCTACATGAATCTGCGAATATCACAGACGCTCTGGACAGAACTCTCCACGCTGCTCCACGACGACATCGCGACCCAGGTTCAAGGACCAGGACCTCAGTTGACAGTTGCTGACTCCCCCGATGATGACGATGACCTGCCAGACTCTGCGACTCTGACTTGGAGTCCTGATGAAGAATGGAACTACACCAGCTACGTGATACACGTATTCCGCGTTCAAACGAACGGCTATGTCCCGTGCCAGACAATAACATCGACGAACCCGGTCGTACGAATCGATGGAGCCATCGGCATGCTGTTGCTATCCGTCTCGGGGTGCATCGACGGAGAGGCGCGCTCCCATCAGCTCTTCCAGGCAACCCTGTCCGGGTTCGTGACGGTCGAGGTGACAGTCAATGACAAGATGAACGCTCGCGACAACGTTGTCGAAGTGGTCGTCCTCTCAGGGTCCAGTGACCGTCTGAGATTCGAGTGCGACGGGAGTGTCTGCGTGGCACGGTTTGTTGCCCCAGACTGGGCTGGCGTCGGCGAGCTCGTCACGATTCAGCTTGTTGAATCGGACAGCGGAACTGTGATATCAGAGAAGAGGCTCCTCGTCACTGGAGAAGACATGCGCGTTACGCTGGACACCTACATCACAGACACGAAGACCATTGAATCCAAGATACTCCTGGGGCTCGTCGCCATTATTGCCATGGCATGTGTTGCCGCCGTAGTCTACGTCAACCTGCTCCGAAGGAGATGACATTCTCAGAATCGTTTCGCGAACAGGAA
>JBFEPA010000008.1:0-20528 GCA_041550275.1 Thermoplasmata archaeon
CGAAGGAAACCACCGTATAATAGCGCTTCGGCTTCTGAAGGCACATAGCGAGGATTCTCAGCAGAGGCTCAATTCGAAGACAAAGAACAACACATATAGCCGGACGTGGTTCTTCCCCGTTGATTGAAATCAGAAAAAGGATGTCTGGCCAGCGCAGGGTTCATGGCCCGGCGGCCGCACGTCCATTTCTCGAGGAAAAGGCCATAGGGGCGGAGAGCTTCACCAACTAGCCCCTCCTAACAGGTTACCCCCTTAATCGAAATCGGGAAAAGGGAGTCTGACCGCTACCGAATACGAATCCCTCTGCATGAAGGTTCATCAGAGCCGAGGACTACCCTAGTTAAGGGCTGGTCTTTAAGACTTCCACTTGTCCTTGTTCAAGAGGCCGAGGACTATGTAGAAACCGCCCAATCCCATGATACCGATGAAACCGGGATTGAAGAAGAACATGAACATCACCCCCACGGGAAGCAAGCTGAGTCCAATCACAAAGAAAGCCAAGTAGTTGACCTCGACTTCCTCTCCTCCACGCCTCCTCCTGATGACTACGATGGTTACCAGGATCCCCACCAAAACGAAGCCCACAAGGAGCATGAGCATCACTAATGGCCACGTATCCATATGATCACGCATTGAATACCGTTATGTTACAAATGTCTTCCGGGGACACAGCAGAAGTTGGACGCCATGGTTAACAAGATGTGAACAAGCATAGGACAAGAAGTCTGTTCCCGTGCCGACTCTCCTATGATTGAAATCTGGCCGGTCATATCGTTTCAGAGTACACTCAAGGGAAGAGGCCATAGGGGCGAAGCGAGTCCCCGCGGTCATTGAGGGCGATTCCGAACTCCGCCAATGGATGCTTGCAGCGGGATTATCTCCTGAGATTGCCTCGCAACGCATCACGATGGAATCAACAGATTGTACTGGTCCAGGAATTCTGACCAGGATGTATCGACGCCGAACGAGGCAAACATGGTATACTTCCCCATGCTGTTCTCCCATACATCGTTGATCCCCCAGAATATCGAGAGCCCAGTGCTGTCGACCTTCCTGTCAGGATTGTAGACATACAGAACTGCTTGGTCCACGCATTCTATAACCTGCCCGATTGCATCTGCCAGCTCTGTATCTCCAGCGATTGCCTCGGAAGCTAGCAGGTGCCTGTTGAAATCGATAATGTCAACCTGGTAATGACCCACGCACGAGACGCTGCTGCTGTGCCTGAGCGCATAACTGTAGTCCATCAGGTGCTCGGTAAGTCCTTCCAGCATCTCCTCGGTCCAAGTGTTGAGTATCTCGAACCCATCGCGAATCACGCCGACATCAATCACACCGAGGGTTGCGTACCATCCTGACCCGAGCTCGCAGTAGTAATCCTTCCATCCGTCGACCATATCGAAGGCCACATCAACTGCGGTCTTCTTCGGGTCCAGAGCCAATGGCGTGAACATCAAGTCGTATGGAAATCCGTCCATGGCAACCAATTCTTCCGATGCGACCATCAGATCCACCAATTCCGAAGCTGCCGCCTCATAGGCTGTCTCGATGCACGCACACATGCACGCGTCAAAGGCGAGGATGTCGATGGCGACGCCAGCGCCTACTATGGCCTCACGCATCTCGACAGGCCTTATCTGGTCGCCGCTAGTGGAATCAAGGCAGAACCCCCTCCAAGCACCTCCATGGTCCCATGCAATCACTGCCAGATTCTCAGCGTCACACCTGACATTGACGTCTTCGAGAAACCACTGGAAGGTAGCTCCGTCTCCGAAGTTCTTCTCTTCAATGGTGTTGTCGACGACTTCCACAGTGCCACCTGAGATCTTGACTATCTCTGTCCCTCCGATGCCCGGGCGGTCCACGTATGCGACAAACTCGACGCGCTCGCTTTGCGGTATGTTCAGGAGCATCGCGAGACTTCCGTCGTCCCAGTAGGGTTCAAGATCATTGTCAGCACAGACGTATATCGCGACGGTCCACGCAGTCTCATCAGAAGGCTTGCCATTCTGCTTTCCTGATGATACACCCGAAGCAGTCAGAAGACACACGATGGTTATCGCCAGGAACGAACTCAACGTTCGACTAACTCTGATTCATATCCCCCCGTTTCCGACGCTACAACGAGCTACTGGCTTAGCTGAAACAACGCCATGATATAAGGCGGTTTTGTCTTCAAGAAGCTCAATCATGCGAATATGGGCTAATCGATGGGGTCGATACCCGGGCCCTCGCACATTTTAATTTCCGATAACACATTTAAATTCAGGCAGGTACCTCAGAGGAAAAGGCCATAGAGGCGGAAAGGGAGAAGATAGAAGGCGTTGATCCTCGGAGAACTTCATACAGAGTGGTAGCGGATTTCTATTCGTCCTGCGATGCATCCGGCGCGACTTCCTGCGCTTCCTTCTTCTTTCGTTTGGAGCGACCCAGAAGAAGCGCAAAGACAAGTCCGGTCACTGCAATCATGCATCCAATCATCACGAAGAGCAAAGTTGCGTAAATGCCATCTTCGGCACCAATGGGATTCATCAATGGAAATGGGTCCTCGAAAACTTGACCATTCTGATTGAATAAGACCACTGGGACATCGCAAATGCCGTCGCCATTCGAGTCTTCGTGTTCACGGTCAGCATAGTAGTTGCCCAAGAAGACAAGTCCAGATGAATCCCGGAAATTAAAATCTGTGTTGGCAAAGTTGTTGCGATAGACTTCCACATCATATGCCTGCTCAAACCTGATCATCCAGGAGCACTCGAAGTCGTTTTCAGAAATCGTGACCTTGTCCGTATTGTAGATAAAGACGCCCTCGTTAGTTCTTGTTGATGGTCCAAATGTGTTGTCTGTAATCTCGATGGCGCCCAATCTGCAGCTTCCAATATTGACACACTGAAGTACGTTGGTAAATTCATTACGCTCCACAATCACATTGCTAGTGGCTCCAACAAGAACGCCCGTCGAGACGTTCGTGAATGAGCATCTGTCAATCCTAATCCCGCTGCAGTTGTATATTCTGACTGCGCACCAGCGGTCAAGAAATCGGGACTCTGTGATGCGGATATTCGTGCAGAACGCCAGCACAATGTCCGTGCCAGTTGGACCGAAACCCGGGAACTCCTCGAACTGTGGACCCTGATATGAGACTATCCTCGAATCAGACACGTTCAGGAATATGACTTGACCGTAGCCTTGCCCAGTCAGCAAAACATCAGACGCGCTTCTTATGAAAATGACAGGTAGATTATTCACGGTGTTGGAGTCGACCGAGATGGTCTTGAACTGCTCAAAACTCAACCAGAAACTCATAGTGCAACTCCGGAACCTGTTTCCCGTGATGGTGCATTCGCAAGATTGATGTATACTCAATCCTTTATCGCCCAAAACTGATCTATTGCCCGAAACAAAATTGTCGACAAACGATACACCAGCACTGGACGCAATATTGACATATCCGTTGATGACGTTCGATTCGAACCTTATGTCGCCCAGGGGGTTATTTTGAATCAATACAGAGCAGTCCTCGAATTTGCTCCTTGAGAAGCTGACGGAATGACTCGCCCACACATGGACAGAGGCAACGCGTGTGAACAAGCATGAATCTACTGTGACATTGTTGACGTTCTCGAGATAAATGCCATACGGGTAACCCTCAATGCTCACATTGCGTATTCCTGCGTTCGAAACGTTTACGAACCTGATGCCATAACTGGCTGGGTCCGATTCTCTCAAAAATGAGCAGCCGCTGATGATGAAATGGCTGCGGGTATCCGCAATCAGGATGGTCGCTAATGTTGTCGATTCAAAGGTCCAACCGCTGATGAGGAACGGATCTGCAATGGTACCAGATCCTCCTGTGACGCCGTTTGTGGCAATGAACTCTCCGTCCCCGTTGATGACAATGCCCGAGCTGAAGTCCGCATCACAAGCAGACATAGGTACTTGGATGAATGAAGCAACGATAATCGCAACTGCAGCTTGAACCAACAGAGGTGCCGCGACCTTCTGAATTTCAACCACCTTGTAGCCCCACATGAATTCCTGCCAAACGAGATAAATCTATCTGGACGTGCATACAGAACTTCTTGACAATTCAACATGCACGGAATCTGCGGCACTGCTTCGATACTCGTGTGTCATAAGTGCGCTTTGAGGATTCGAGAACAACCGATTGACTCGAGCCATCTTGGGTTCCTCCCAGGCGATGATATTCGCCCACCCAATGATCATAGTGAAACGACGCTATATTAGAGACCGCCAGATAGACTCCCGTGCACCCCTCGTTGATTGAAATCAGAAAAAGGATGTCTGGCTGTCGCAGGGTGTGCGGCCCGGCGGCCGCACGTCCATTTCCTCAGGGAAAAGGCCATAGGGGCGGAGAGAAGGCCTTAAGGCACAAGAGCGATTCGGAACTGGAGGAAACGGCGATGGCGACACAGCCTCCTGTAGCAATCAGGATGATGAAGACTGAAGACCTCGAAGACACCGAGAAATTCATTTCTAAGACAATGACATGGGCTCGCGAGACTTACGTCAGAGAGCAGGTGAGCAGTAAGGCGCTTGCACACTACATCGCGTTCAGAACCAAGTCTCTTTTGGAGTGCTTGAATAACCCCCAGGAGTATTGCCTCCTTGCGTTCATTGGGGAGAGCATCTGTGGCATGTCTTTGGGGGGATTCGATTGTGGAGTAGGCACTATCCACTGGCTTGCTGTAGATCCCGACCACCAAGGCAAGGGAATAGGCAAAAATCTGTTGCGAGCCACCGAGAATCTGCTTGTTGATGAAGGATGCCACAAAATGACTCTAGTCACATATCCTGGATTGGTTCCCGCAATCAGTCTATATCTAAAATGGGGCATGGTGCCGGAAGCGTTCCTCAGGAAGGAGTCTTTCGGGGAGGACAACATCGTGATGAGCAAGTGGTTCGGGGAGGACAAGCCCGATGCGTTTGAGAAAAGGCCATAGGGGCGGAGAGGGACGAAAGACAGATAACCCATCAAGGATGATGCGGCATATAGGTGTAGGTGTGGCGATGAAAGAGGAGTCAGCGTCCATAACAACGAATGTCCCGATAGAGATTGTTGCCGGACTCTTGAAAGAAGCGGTCGGGCCAACGAAGATGGACGAAGTACTCCGAAAGACAGGACGGCCAATTCCGAAGCCTCCCAAGGTTGTGGAATCAGAGTGGCCGAGCAGGATTGTCTATGAGTACCCGGACGCTCGTATAGAGGTTAATCTTCTTAGACTCGGAGAAACCAGCACTAGTGCGGCCTTCAGGATCACATGGCGCGGATGGAAGAACAGGGACATGGCCATTGACGCATTGACGGGCTTTGCCGGAATCCTGGAGTGGTTCGAGAGAGGCTACCTGGCCGACAAGAGTCAGACTCTGCAGACTTCAGAGAACGCAACTAAGGAAGAGAGTTAGCTTCGTTGGATTCTCATTTGATTTGATACGAGCCGTCATCGTGGGAAAAGGCCATAGGGGCGGCTCACGTGAAGATTCACATCGACGCGAGAGGTAGCTTGCCAGGAATTCTGGAATTCTTGACCGCTATTCCTTGTTGCGCCTTCTCCAGGCAACAAGCGTGATGGTCAACAGCAGACAAAGGATTGGCGTGACCAAGCTGCTGAACTCGGGGATAACCTCGATGACGACGACTTCGATGCTGGTGACGTTAGTGAGGCCGAGGGAATCGCGGACTTCCAGTTTGACGACATACTCGCTGGGGAGGTCATACTGGTGATAGACAATCTTCTCAGTGCTCCAATCAGTATCCCATTCACCATCGCCATCGAAATCCCAGCGGACCTCCAATATCTGCGAGGAATCCTCATAATCCCATGAAGACGATGCGTCAAACTCGAATACCGTGCTCAGATCGCCTGCCGAAGGGATCACAGTGAAGGAGGCCGTCGGTGGAGTGTTGGGTGGCTCCGGCTCCATCAAGGGATAGTAGTCCGTGCTGTTCGCATCTATAACATATGGCGTATCGCCTATTCCGTCAGGACCGGGCTGGTCCTGATTCGGACCGCTGAACACGTCAATGCCAGTGTAGTTATCCCAGTAATTGCCTCCGAAGGGATAACTCGCATTCCAGAAGTTCTCGCTTCCTCTGTCGTCGTAAGCATGATCGACAGCGTTATCGAAGAAGACATTGTGATACGCCGTCGTCCCGGTGCAATCCGAAAGATAGACGCCGTATTCCCAGTTGGAAGACACGTTGTTGTCACATAGAGTGTTGTTGTTCGATGACTCTAACCATATCCCGAAATTGTTCGAACTGCAGTTGTTTCTGCTCAGTGTATTGTTGTAGCTAGATGAGGAGAGTACTATGGCATGATCATTGTCCAAGCAGTCATTACCACTCACAGTGTTGTTACCCGACGAGGAGAGACCTATCCCATTGTATTTGCTCGAGCTACAGTTGTTGCCGCTCAGTGTGTTGTTGCCTGATGATCCCAGATGTATCCCATTATTGTTGCCCAAGCATTTGTTGTCGCCAAGAGATGTGCTGTTCGAGTACCAGAGAGCTATCCCACCCCAAACGTTCAGGCTGCAGTTGTTGCCGCTCAGTGTGCTGTGCACCGATGATATCAAGGCTATCCCATAGTTATTGTTCGAGCACGTGTTGTTGCTGAGAGTGTTGTTGCCCGGTATGATGTTATTGAATGAAGACACATATATCCCGAAATCATTGCCTGAGCAGGTGTTTCCTGTCACTGTGCCATTAACGCAAGCGAAAAGGATGATTCCAACTTGGCCAGGACCATGGATGTAGCAGTTCCTGATTGTGAAATGCGCAGTGGTGTTTGCTATCTGGATCCCATAATACATCGGCGCATCAATCTCCCATCCCTCGATAATGTACGGGTCCCATGCTGTCCCGCTCCCTCCTCTCACCCCGTTTGCAGCCGTGAAATCTGCATCTCCAAATATGATGATTGGGTCACGAACATCATATGCGGAAACAGTCTCAGGAATCGTCACCAGAGTCATCAGAAATGACGTTGTCAGAAGAAGGGTAAGGGCTGCCGCGGTCCATGTTGTTCTAAGATTACTCATACTCCATCCTCCAGGTCTCTAATGCACTGTAGAACCCGAGGTTTCTACAGCGGCTCCCGGTTTGGGCTAGACCCTAATCTGGATACCGTTACTAAAGTCTTGTTCATTGAATGGACAATTCTCGAGAATACCAGCCCTCATTAGCCAGACGCGGTGTTACGCCTTGATTGAAATCAGAAAAAGGGAGACTGGCTAACGCAGGGTGCGCGGCCCGGCGGTCGCACGTCCACTTTTTGAGAAAAGGCCATAGGGGCGGAAGATTCCGGAAAGGAGATATGCGTCATCTAGAATGAGAGAACCCTGGTAGTTCAGATGACGCGTGTCCGCAACAGCTGGTCACCGGAACCAGACCCTGACCTTGCGTCTTCCCAAATACAGGAAAATAAACAAGTTCAACAGGATAGTCCAGAGCGGAGCGCCTGGATCAGTCCTTGCGGGCATTATCATCAGACCCAACACTGCGAGGATGATTGTGAGAATCGCAATCTTCCTGCCCCTGCGCCAAGCCCAGAGTCGCCCCTTTGCGTAGCCCCTGGCAAGTGCGAAGGAGAAGATGGCTATACCCAACGCAGCTATGCCTAATAGCACGAATAAGAGCGAGAGCGTATCGAAATCAACTTCGCCTGCGACTGATGACAGCTGCTCTTGGACCTCAGGATCACTGACTATGGCCGCGATTGCGAAAGCTATCACAGCCTGTATCAGCAGCTGTAAGCCTGACAACGTCTGCATGATGGCCAATATGGTAACACCGAACGGCCGTCTCTTCGGGTGTTGGGCAATACCATCAGTTGTCCGCTGGCTCACGGTGCGTTAATGGACGGCGCTGTATACGACACTTTGTGCTCCGAGGAAGGCCCCGCAGACCATTTGTCCGGTAACTCTCAATGCCGTGTCCTCGATTACGGTTGGCCGCACCAATGTCTTCGGGAGAAAAGGCCATAGAGG
This sequence comes from Thermoplasmata archaeon, assembly GCA_041550275.1. Taxonomy (GTDB): domain Archaea; phylum Thermoplasmatota; class Thermoplasmata; order UBA10834; family UBA10834; genus UBA10834. Next base: position 8,014 of record JBFEPA010000008.1, read on the forward strand.
CGGATGCAAGTATCGAGATCATCATATGTGCGAGATTGAAGTGATCGGGTTCGAGGCCGAAGATCTTGCCTTTGGCAAGATGCTGACTGACCTTGAGGGATGGCATCGGACAACTGCAGATTGGAGCCGCCTGTTGCGCGTGGAGCCCTCTGGCATGCTGAAGGCTCGAATCCGCAACCGGAACGTCGGCATCGCAGGCGTTCTGTCGTACGATGGAGTGTCTTGGATTCATTCAGTGATTGTCCTTCCCGAATTCAGAAGAAAGGGAATCGGCAGAGCATTGATGCATGCATGCATCGCCAATGCCAGAGAAAGAGGCAATCAGTGTCTGAAACTGGACGCGGTTCCGCAATTCGAGGACTTCTACCGAGGACTCGGATTTGTGAGCGAGTTTGAATCGAGAAGATTCGTTGGTGACTGGCAGCCTTTCTCAGTAACGGCCGAGAGAACACAGCCATGGGATCTCGATAGCATTCTGGCCTCTGACAAGGCTATCACCGGCAGTGACAGGAGCCGAGTTCTCAGAGCCATCTATGAAGACTACCCCCATCTGGCATTCCATGTTCGCAATCAGAAAGGGATTGCTGGTTACGTGCTTGCACGCGAAGGTGAGGAACGAGTCCAGATAGGCCCTTGCGTTGCGGCAGAAGGTGACGTCTTGACCGCACATAGACTGATTACATCGTTGATGGGGATATGCAGCGATACGGAGAAGTTCAGAGTGTGCATTCCAGGAGAGAACCTCGAAGCCGTAAGACTGGTTGAAGGTCTCGGTTTCGTGAACGCAGTCTCATCCACTAGAATGTACATGGGGAAGGCATTCAAGGAATCGTCAGCAGCATTCGCGATGATTTCTCCAGAGAAAGGATAGCATCTCGCGGCCTGTGAGAAGGCCATAGGGATTGAGAGGAGAGAGGGTTTATGAGAGGGTAGGCGCCCCCATTCATTACTCCTCCCGAGATGCTATATTCTCCTGCTTGAGCGAAGTCAGAAGAAGGGTTCCGACAACTTCCGAGGAGGAATCCCAACACATGCACACCTTCGGAATTCTCCCTAAGGAATCACAGAAGCCAGAATCGGTCCTTCCTGGAATTTCAGATGGGTTTCTCGTAGAACGTGAATTGATGCACGGTCTCGAACCCCATCCTTTGGTAGACCTTGTACGCCTCATGGACATTGGCCTCCTCGGTATCCAGTGTCGCTTCAGTCATTCCCTTCTCCTTGAGAAGACGCAGACTCCGGGCCAGGAGGGCCTTCGCAACCCCCTTCCCTCTCCACGAAGGCGCAACGAACACGCGCTCCGTGTGTCCTCTCCTTCTGCCAAAGGCCCGGTTCTCCTCCACGTCTATGAAGCTCTGGACGCTTCCAACGACCTCGTCACCGTCCCATGCGATCTGCCACAGTCCTGGTTCGAACTGAGGGAGCTTGAGCCACTGTCTGTAATGCGCTTCGTCCCACAGCTTGGGGTCTGACCAGGGTTGGCCCATGAAGGCTTCCTTTGAAGCGTCCCAGACCTTGCGGTAGTCCTCCTCGGTTATCTTCCGCAATGCAAGTCCCTCAGGGAGAGGCGCATCCGGTATGTCCTCCAGGTCAGGTCTAACCATCTCAAGCACATGCCACTTCTCTTCGTAGCCCTCTGATGAGAGTATTCTCTGCCAGTCGTTCGGCCGGCTCAAGGCCCATGACTGGAAGACGACCCTCCCCAGCAGAGGCTTGTGGCTGACGGCCTCTCTCAGCTTCTTCTCGTTGTGCCTCAGGAGCGCTTCACGGAGTCCTTCGCCCCTGAACTCAGGAAGCACATGGGCGTACTGACAGCATTTGAGCTGCCCATCGGACTTCTCAACAAGATATGCCTCGGAGAAAGCCACCATCCTGCCGTGCACTTCGCAAATCAGGAGTTCCTTCGAGGAATCCCTCTCTGGATATTCCTCATAGGCACTCCTGTAATCCTCCGGCGATTTCATGAACTCGAAGCCGTCCGCCTTCCAGCTCTCGATTGCGACTTTGGATATGCCGACGAAGTCCCTGTCTCCGGCAAACCGTCTCAAGCGGACTTCCGCGGTCCTCTCTCCCGGTGAGAAACCTATGTCGACGACTTCACTGTCCTGTCCAGACATTCCGACCGCCTTGGGCCGACCAGTCACGCCGCGTCGGCGGCAGTCCGCATGAAGGCCAACTCTCTTAAACCTGTCCACGTAGATAGCGGGTTGGGATTCGTTGTTGGCACATCTGCACGGCCGGGCCCTTCAACGGACCGGCAGCCTGAGGCTCCCTCGGAGTCGATGAATGGTGGCCCATAGGAAGTGAGAAGGAGGAGAGGATGACCTTGGCGGATTCCCCGCTGATCGAGATCAAAGAACGGGAGACTAGCTAGTGCACGGTTCATGGCCCGGCCGCTGCACGTCCACTTCTCGGAGAAAGGTCCACAGGGGCGGAGAGAAGGGCTTAAGGCCCATGAGGCGATTCGGCTGGCAGAGGGCTTGGCTATGATGAAGACTCTTTTCATCATCGGATTGGCGATATGTGGAACTGCTGCTACATTGCTGTTGATGGGCAAGATTGAATCCGGCGTGGCAGCAATTGTGGGCATTATCGGAATCAGCATACTGAGTTCATCCGGCATGAAGTGGCGCCACGCTCCACTCCCAGAGGAAAGGCCGTAGGGGCGGAAGAGGATTCAAGACCGTCGAGTTGAGCGACATTGCGCATCTCCAAGCCCACAGTACTTGCATATCTGAATGTCTTCGTGCTCATCTTCACATACTTCGGCGCAGGTTCTCTTTACGGCCTTCACGAATGGATTGCTGCTACTCTATTGCTCGTAGTAGGCTACGGTGCGATCATCTTGAGCTACGTTGCTGGGCTTCGTGCATCCGGAGAGAAGATTGCAGGAATTGACACGCGCAGACTCAGCTATGGAATAATCACTAGCGCCATTGCTGTCATGCTGTTGGTTTTGTCAACGGGCTCGTCGTTCTTCGGCTCGTATTATGAGGTCGCGCTGGTGATTGGGTTTATCCTGGCTCTGTTCGGATACTACTGGAGTGTCGCAGCACCATCATACGCCTTAAGTGAGAAAAGGCCATAGGGGCGGAGATAAGGCATCAAGCTATCTTGTGACTACTGCGGCTCAGGCTCGAGGGAAAGGACATGGAGCGTTCGAGGTGTGGGGCAGAAACCGTCTTCTACATGGCGGGGGCGGCACTTGCGGAACATCTATACCGAGCACCTCCATCTCAGAGTCCAGACAGACAGAAGTATCTGACTCCATTGAGATCCCGTTGTCCAAGGATTCCCTGAGGGTGGAGAAGAAGCCATTGGTCTGCCTCACGTGATTCAGAGGCAAGAGGAGTCGACTCACAGAGTCGCCTGGGATTGCACTTGTGCTCGGGCGCACCGACATTCTCTCATAGATGACGACCCTGATTCCGGATCAGAGCATGAAAAGACACTTCCAGGAAGACGATATGCGCTTGTCACTGGCTTCGCCTCAACCATCATCCTGTCAAGCATCCTTCGTGGGAGTCGGTGTTGTCTCGTGAACATCCTGGCCGCCCAGGGTAGACCCGATGATGTCCCAGGCACTCTGACGTTCAAAAAGCTTATGCACGATGGTTGTATAACGACCGAAACGCAGCGGGGTCTAGGATAGAGTATCCCCCTGGAGGCCAGCCCTAGCATGACACAATCAGTAATCCGCACTGTGAACCTCTCCAAGCACTATGGTAAGAATGGCAGGATACGCGCTGTAGATGAACTGAACCTGTCGGTGTACGAAGGAGAGACATTCGGACTGCTGGGCCCAAATGGTGCGGGCAAGACCACCACGGTCAGGTTACTCAACTGCATAATCAGACCGACGAGCGGAGATGCGTTTGTTGGAGGCCACAGTATACTGGACGAGGAGACGGAGATAAAGCGAATGACGGGACTCCTTGCGGAATCCCCGGGCCTATATGAGAAGTTGAGCGCCAAAGAGTTCATTGAGTTCGTCGGCGCTCTCTACGATGTCCCGTCAGACGTTCTATCATTGAGGACAGACAATCTCCTGAAGCTTTTCGGACTCGATGGCCGCAGGGATCACCTCCTTGAGGGTTACAGTCGAGGCATGAAACAGAAGGTACTGATTGCAGCTGCCTTGATACACGACCCGCCCGTGCTGTTCTTCGATGAACCGACATCAACTCTCGACCCACGTGCAGCCCTGATGGTGAAAGATCTGATGAAGGATCTGTCGGAGAGCGCAGGGAAGACGATTGTTGTGTGCAGCCATATACTCCCGATTGTCGAGGAGCTGTGCGACAGAATAGGCATCATCAGTCAGGGGCGCTTGGTGGCCCTCGGGACTCTGGATGAGATCCTTGCTGAGGCAGGCAAGGATACGCTGGAGAAGGCTTACATGGAGATAACGGGAGGCGTCGATAAGAAGGAGCTGCTGTCCTGGAGGGAGTTCAGGGGTGCGCAGGCGTAAGTGGATGGTAATCGCCAAGAACATGTACTTGACGCGCACGAGCAGGTTCAGGGCCATCAGATGGTACCTGCCCTTCCTTATCGGAGCGCCAATTCTAGCAGCGATATTCTATCTCGTGCCCGCGATAACTGAGCACTTCCTGGATGAGATACAGACCTACTTCCTCTCGGGCGTGGCCGTGGTCTTCATCGAGATAATCCTACTTGCGACATTCATTCTGTTCGTTTTCTTCCCCATCACATTCGTACTGAATACCTCCCAAATCGAACAGTACGAGATATTCCTCGCGGCTCCAATTGAGGCGAAGGATGTGCTCCTCGGCAAGTTCGTAGGGGATATGCCGTTCTACTCTGTCGGCGTGGTATCGGTTGCCTCGGTATTCGTCGCACTGACGCTCCCCCTTGGCATCAGTCTTGCGCAGGCATCCATTATGATCATTGTATTCCTCCTCACATTCTTCTCAGCTCTATGGATAGGGATCGTGCTTGCAGCAAGCATCCGGACGAAGCTGGGAAGTTCGTCGAGGAGCCGCGATTTCGGCAAGGCCGTGGCCATGCTATTGGCTCTTCCGATGGTCGCCCTGATATACGCGATGATGAGCGGAACTGTGTACAATGCCCTCCTTGCGTCCGAAGGAGAGGGCATTCTGCCGTTTGTCATTGGTCTCATGCCGTGTTCTTGGGGGGCGGACATTGTCGTCGTCTTCGCCAATAACCCCGGAGACATCACGGTGTCCTCTGCGGAGGTGCTTCTCCGAATAGGAGGGATGGTCGCTTTCTTCTTTGCGTTCATCTGGCTTGGTGTATCGGCATCCGAGAGAGTGTACAACCTCGAATCACGGATCTTCTCAGCATACATGGCGAAGAATGAGGGGCGATTCTACAGAACCATCAGACGGTTGACAGGTGGAGGACCGTTCGCCACATTGGTGGTTTCTGTGTTCAAAGACTACGGCAGGCGCATGGAGAACCTGTCGAAGGTGGCCTATGTCATAGGCCTAGCCTTGCTCATCACCATCTTCTTTGACACAGACGAGGACATTGTGGGGGGTGTCATCATGCTCATGTTCTTGTTGCCCATGATAACGGGTTTCGTTATTGGGGAGGTGACGGTCAGGGGGAAGGACAACCTGTTCATCTACAGGAAAGCGCCAGGCGGCGAGTCGCGACTTGTACGAGCACGGATCACGCAGAGCGTCTTTGTGATCACTCCCATCGGTGTGACTGCGGCGATGATATTGGTCGCGGGCGCCGAGGATTTGGGGGCTGTTGAGGTCCTCCTGATCATCGGATTTGTGGCGCTCCTGTCAATTGCGCTGATCGTGCTCTCTCTTGGATTGTTCCTGATGATGCCAGTGTTCTCCGAGAAGCCTTCCGATATGATGGGGAACGTCATGATAGGCGTGTTCTTCATGATGGGATGCTTCTTCGCCTCTATCTTCCTCGGAATCGTAGGTGAACCTGCAGGATGGTTGTTCATATTGGCGCTGTCCTCAGCAGTTGGCACTGTGACTCTTGCCCTGGGAATGAGGAACCTCAGGACGATGGAGTGAATCCGAGGCTCTGACGCTGACTTGGGCCTCTCGAGGGTCAGCCTGACAGCGCATATCCGGCAGCCTATGACATTTCCTTCCGCATCCTGACCTCTCAGAAGCCTTGGCCCAAGCCCCTCGTCCACGGGTTCTCTTCCTCGTGAGTGATACGATAGCCCTGGGCCTCCCACCAGGGCAGGGACTTCCAACGGAATACCTTGAGGGTTGCGGATTGTGCCAAGGGTGACTGCATGCATCCCTCTTGAGCGAGCCTGTTCCTCAACGAACTCGACCATGCGAATCCCAATCCCCTGACCCTGGTGGTCGCGCACCACGTCGATGTCGACTAGCTCCAATTCCGTGCTCCGTTCCTCAACGGCCACGACCCCAACGACATGCCCGCCCGGTTAAGCCACGAGAGTCTCCTCGTGCCTCACACGATTGGGGTCGATCCAGACGGCTGAGAGTTTCTCGATATCTCGGAAGGGTGAATCATTGTCAACACCTCCATGATCCGTGATCTCTTCTTCGTTGACAGAGTCCATTGCGACCTTCACAATCGCCGGGATATCGGTTCGAGCTGCCGCACGAACAACGACTTCGGTTGCGCTGCCAGACATCAGAGAGAAATGTCGAGGATGGCCCATAACCATTGCCCTTGGCCGCAAAACAGAAATCCACCCACGGGTTGTCGGTCTTGGAGTGCTACGATGAAAGTGGTGCAGCTCGGATGTGGGATATGTGGCCTTGTGTGCGCGGAGCACCTTTCTCGGAACCCGAAGGTAGATCGACTGACGCTCGCTGACGCCCAGACAGCCGCAGCAATGAATCTTGCGAGCCGCCTGAAGAATGGCCGTGTCTCCGTCGTCAAGGCAGACGGCACTGATTCTGTCGTGCTAGAATCGCTCCTCAGTGATTGCGACATCGTCGTGGCCACCATGCCCTGGCGCCTGAACCGCATGGTCATGCAGATTGCCGCCAAGGTGGGAACCAACTACGTGGACTTCGGGATGCCCTTCGATAGCACTGGCCCTGAATTCGACGAGCATTCCAGGCTGTGCAGAAAGGCAGGCATAGCCGCACTGGTGGGAATGGGTGAGGAACCGGGCATGTCGGATGTCTTCGCGATGCACGCCGCGAGCAAGCTGGACAGATCAGACGAGGCTCACATATTCGATGGAGACACCGCATCCGTTGAGGGGCTCGAGTTCTTCTCTACATGGTCCCCAGTGGATCTCCTGGACGAGACGAGTGTGCCCGCGGCAGTCTTCAGGGACGGGAAGATAGAATTCATACCGCCCCTGAGCGTGCGACAGATCTACGACTTCCCCGAACCAGTCGGTCCACTTCCCGTCTACAAGACGAATCACGATGAGACCTACTTCATGCCCCTGGGCATCAAGACACTCAGACATGCATCGTTCAATATCGGGATTGACGACAGATTCGCTGAGGCCGCGAAGACTTTCGGACGATGGGGCCTGCTGAGCAAGGAGCCTGTGAACGTCAGGGGTGTCGAGGTGAGGCCCATAGACGTGGTGACCGCGATGCTGCCGAAACCAGTCAGCTTCGCGGCCAAAGTCAAGGGAGACACCTGCTTCGTCGTGGAGGTGACTGGAGAGAAGAGCGGACACAAGAAGAAGGTCAAGATGTGGACTATCATGTCCCACGCCAGAGCCCATGAGCTTTTCAGAACGAATGCGGGAGCGTTCTACGTCGGCACCGGAGGAGCCGTGGCGACTGAGATGCTCATAGACGGGGAGGTGAAGGAGAAGGGAATCGTGATCCCTGAGCAGCTGCCCGTCGACAGCTTCCTCAGGCGCCTGAAGGAGAAGGGGGTCGAGGTCCATGAGCAGGTTCTGGACCTGTGAGAATTCGCGGAGTGGACCGGGCTGTTTTCGGGCAATCTGATATATTCCATGTGCCCCTAGTTGTTCATCGAGAATACCCGGAGGCGAGAACTGATGCTCAGCCACTGCCCTGGTTCTAGGTTGTTCGCGGAGCCGATACCTGAGCCCATCATATGCCCGCACTGCCGTCAAGAAGTCGAGATATTCACCACGGAACAGTCGATGACATGCTACTTCTGCGGAGGGCTCGTCACCAGGGAGAAGAGGCCAAGCTGCTTCGACTGGTGTAAGTACGCGAATGAGTGCGCCGAGGAGCTGAGGCGGAAGAGAGGCGTTCCTCGCGACGCGCCCGGGGAGTCCCGGGCTTGAGAGAGGTTCGCGACCTCGGTGTCCCTGAGCCGGACTCTAACCCTCGACCCGCTTAATGATCTCCTCGTGGACCGGGATGTGCTTCTCCGGGAGATATGAGCAGAACTTCACCGGATCGACAGCCTCGGGCGACTTCACGCCGGATATGCTGATCTCCTCTCTCGCGTACATCTCGATGGCAACCGCGACAGGCATCGCGGTCTGATAGGCCGTCGCGTGCATGCCGGAGAGCTGATAGGCCTCCTCGTGAGACATGTAGGTCCAGGTCCTGACTACCGTCTCCTCGTTGTCCATCTTCCCGGAGACCTCGGTGAGGACGCAACAAGTGCCCTTCAGCTTCCCCGCGAGGTCTTCTGGCTTCGGCATCGTGGCAATGACGACCTCTATCGGGGCGATGTCCATGTCCCTTATCTTCACGTTCTTGAACGAGAGCAGCCCCAGTTTCTTGAGGAACTGCACGTACTCCACGAAGGTCTCATCCAGCGTGATCATGAAATCGCATCTCTTGATCCTCTTCCCGATGAACCGTGGCACCATCTCGCTCTCCTCGTGGTCGGTCATGTATACCTTCATCGGACCTATAGGGTCCGGGAAGGAGTAGACCTCTGTCGTGCTCAGCGGGGGGACGCGCTTCCACCTTCCGTTCTCGTAGTAGAGCGGATTCCGGATGCACTCCTCGATCATCGCGTCCGGCGAGAAATAGGTGACGAACTCGTAGCCTTCCAGCTTGCTGTTGTCCGCATCCCTGACCTTAACATAGTCGACGCTCTCCATCCTATCAGCAGCGCGTTTCGCGAACAGATTGGACGCTCCGGGGTCGATGCCCATGGAGCACAGGGCGAACAGCCCGGCATCCTTGAAGTCCTTGTCCATCTTCTCCTGGTCCTCGAACATCGGGTGGCCGAACTCCTGGTCCCCCGTGGCCATGTCTGTGTAGTTAGCCCCACCCTTGAGGCTGCCCTCCATTATCTTCAGGTTGAGGGCGGGTATAGTCCCGTTCACGAGAATATCGACCTTCTCCGCGACCTTGGCGACCTCGTCCGGCTTCGAGCCGTCCGCTTTCACGACCTCAATCTTGTCGCTCTTGGCCCGCTTCTTCACGAGCTCAGGCCCTTTTAGCTTGACGTCCGCCAGGACCAACCGCGAGACTAGCTTGCTGTTCGCGAGATCCATAGCTATGCATTGCCCGACTCCTCCGCACCCTATTATGCCGACTTCGACCTCTCTTGCCATGGTTCCACATTTCTTTGGCGGGGACACCCGCCGACCTGGGTTATCCCAGGCGGCAGGGTATTCCTGGGGGGCTCTATATAATCTCAACGGAGGTTCTCAACCAGCCGACCCCGGCCCCTACAACACCGTTGGCTCGACGATAATTATGTAGATATACACAATAAAATCCATTGACGCTCCCAAGGCGGCCGCCACATGAGGATCTGCCCACATGCGACCGCCTGACAACACATTTAGACCAGGTGAGGCATCTAGAGCGTCGTGGGTCACGGGATGACATATCCGCCTGCGGTCAGCGATCCTTCCGATAGCGTCTCCGCCCCTGAACAGGTGAAGGGGCTTGCGAAGCCCCTGTGGTTCGCGGCAGGGACAGTATTCCTCGGCATCGGCATCGTTGGCATCGCACTCCCCATCCTCCCGACGACACCGTTCCTGCTACTCGCAACCGCGTGCTATCTGAGGAGTTCGAAGCGGATGTACGACTGGATGATGACGAACAGGGTCTTCGGGAGACATCTCAGGGACTATCACGAGGGGAGAGGGATGTCCTGGAAGGTCAAGGTGGGAGTAATTGCCTTCCTCTGGATGGTGATTTCGATCACAGTGATGTTCTTCACGGACGAGCTGTGGCTGAGGGCGCTTCTGATGGTCATAGCTGTGGCGGTCACTGCACATGTGGCTACAATCAGACCCAAGCAGAGAGACTGCCGATACGAGAAGGCCTAGACCGACTTCTCCATGAGCACGCGGAGCAGATCCCTCTTGCCTGCCCTTGGCCCGAAAGAGACCCTCTTCAGGACGCTGATCTCTGCAAGCAGCCTCAGGCCGCCGAACAGCGATGGTATCTCGCCCTCCTGGAAGTAGTGCGTGAGTATCCCGTTCCCCCGGATGAACGAGCTGTCCTCGACCCTCTCGCCCTCGCCGAACCTGAGGTCGGCCCTCCCGAAGCCCTCCACGAATATGTGGCCTCCAGGAGCCAACACCCTTGCGAGCTCGCCGCAAGCGTTCACGCGGTCTTTCTCCGTCAGGTGGGAGAGGGTGTGCACGCAGGAGATGGCATAGAACTTTTCTGATTCAAACGGAAGATTGAGTATGTTGCATTCGACAAGATTCACTTTGCTCTCAGAGTCGCGCTGGCTTCTGAGCGAGAGCAACGCCTCGCGGGAGAAGTCGCACCCCACCACCTCGGCCCTCCTCGCGAGGGCGACCGTGGTCTTGCCGTCACCGCACCCGGCGTCCAGCACGAGCCTGTCCGGTCTCAGATGCGGCTCGAGCATGGCTATCTCCCCGCTGCCTCCGAACTGGAGCCCGTGTTTGGAGTACAGCCGCTGCCAGGCGTCTCTGGCCTTCGATGTCAATGCAGCGGAGGTAATCGCTACATGGGTTAAAATAGTACATGGGGGCTAACTCGGGCGAACGAGTGAAAGGAAGCTTGGAAAGATGGAATTCGCGTCGACTGTCAAAGACGAGAGACTATTACGTGCGACAAAGGAACTCGAATGGGAGGAGCTGACCCCGGTCCAGGAGGGCACCATACCGCTCGCTCGCGAGGGCATGGATGTGATGGCCCAGGCGCAGACAGGCACTGGGAAGACGGGGGCGTTCGCGATACCGATCATCGAGAAGCTGCAGCCGAACAGGACCGTCCAGTGTCTTGTCCTGACGCCCACGAGGGAGCTGACGATACAGGTTGCGGGGGACTTCGCCGACCTCGCGAAGTACATGAACATCAAGACCGTGGCGATCTACGGCGGCCAGTCCATTAACCTGCAGACCGACAAGATCAGGAAGGGCGTGGAAATCGTAGTCGGCACCCCCGGACGGCTGATGGACCTGATGAGGAGGGGGGAGCTGAACTTCGATGGCGTGAGATATCTCGTGCTCGACGAAGCGGACAGGATGCTCGACATGGGGTTCATAGACGACATCGAGTGGATACTCAGCCGTGTGCCCAAGAACAGGCAGACCATGCTGTTCTCCGCGACGCTACCCGAGACCATCAGGGAGCTGGCCCAACGGTATATGCGCAAGCCGAAGGATGTGATCGTCAGCCAGGACACGCTCACAGTGCCCCAGGCAGAGCAGGCGTACATCAACGTCGGCCGGAGGAACAAGCTCTGGGCGCTGTGCAGGATACTGGACTCCGAGAAGCCGGAACTGGCTATGGTCTTCTGCTCCACCAAGAGGATGGTCGATACTCTCGCGCACAAGCTCAGGGCGTATGGTTATTCCGCGGACGCGATCCACGGGGACCTGACCCAGGCAGCAAGGGACAAAGTGATGCAGAAGTTCAGGTCGGGGAAGCTGAGGATTCTGATAGCCACGGACGTCGCGGCGAGGGGATTGGACATCGAGAACGTGACCCATGTGTTCAACTGGGACATCCCCGAGAACCCAGAGGACTACGTGCACAGGATTGGAAGGACCGCGAGGGCCGGCAAGTCCGGCAAGGCCATAACCTTCGTGTCGCAGGACGAGCAGTACCTCGTGAAGGCCATAGAGGCGTTCGGGAGGACCAGGCTGGAGGCCCACGACGTACCGGAGACCAGGGGCAGGGACACCGTCAAGAGGCAGCTGGACTTCGACGAGTACGCAGACAACTTCGGCATGGTGCCCTTCAGGATCAATGTCGGCAAGAGGGACGGCGTAGGGCTCGTGGATCTCCTCAAGTTCATAGAGAGGAAGACGGGCATCATCGAGCACCTGATTGGCAATGTGGATGTCGGGGAGGAACACAGTTCCATTGAGATCCACAAGAGCGTTGCGTTCAGGGCCATGAAGGACCTGGAGCACTATAATCTCGGCAATAAACGCGTGAGGCTCGACCTGGTGAGAGAGCGCCCTACGCGTTGACCTCTTGGTTTATCTGCTCAGCGCGAATGTGACCTACGACCTTGACGTTGCAGCTCCGCAGGCCCTCGATCAGCATGACCTGGTCCTTGATCGCCTTTGCGAGTTCGACGCCGACGGGACAGAATGGGCTCGTGGGCATGAATGTCAGGCTCACGGAGTCGTCCGTGACCTGTATCTCGGAGATGAGCCCCATGTCGTAGACGCTCAC
>JBFEPA010000009.1:0-17226 GCA_041550275.1 Thermoplasmata archaeon
GTGCTTGTTCTTCTCGAAGAACTCGGAGACCGAGATCTCCTTCTGTTTCTTCGCCAGTTCGTGAGCTATCGATGCCAAATGATCCTGCCTCCACAAGGAAGTCAAAAGCGGTCAGGCGGTCCCGCGTGCATCCCAGTTGGCTGAAAATGGACTTCGGGAATAAAAAGGTGTTGTGCGCAGCGCCCTACTGGCGGCAGCACGCGCGCTTCGAGCTCTAGTCGCCATCTGCCTGATGGCGTTGTTGGGCCGCGCCTTCGCGCGTGGTCGATTGGAACCCTAGGTTCTCTTGCGCAGCACGAAGACTTCAACGGAGAGCACCGCGAGGACGACCAGCGCCACGACCATCGCGAACATTGCGTAGTTGCCCGCGTCATCCGCGTGCTCCTGCGCCTCGCCGATGGACTCATCGACCTCGTCAACAGTCTGGTTGAGGTCTTCGAGAGCGTCTCTGAGGGCATCGAGTTCATCGATGACCTCACCGAGGTCCAAGCTCGGCTGCTCCGTCAATCCGTCCAACGCTGTCTGCAGATCAGCGACCATCGTTGTCAGAGAGTCGAGCGCAGCAGATAAGGCGGTCACCTCGGCCGACAGGCTTGACAGCTCGGCTTCCGTTGACGATTCCAGCTCTGCCACAGCTTCTGCAAGAGAGTCCAGCTGTGACTGGATGTCTGCTATGTCGGCCTGCACCGACGACAGGTCCTCCTGAATGTCGTCGCGGACCGAGACGAGGTCATCCTGAAGCGCAGACAAGTTCTCCATCACTGAGTCCGTGAGGTTCTCCAATTGGTTGATGCTCAATGCCATATCGGAGATGGCGAGCAAGACTGCCGTAAGGTTCTCCTCTATCTGCGCCAGCCTCTCCTCGATGTTGTCATCGGTCGTCGCGGTGACTATCGTGTACGACGCAGTATCCTCCGAGACCGACCCGTCATCGAAGAACGCTCTGACCAGTACGTCGTGGCTGGAGTCCAGGTCAAGGCCCGCCGCATCCCAGACGAAGGTCCATGTGGTCGCTCCGCCTCCAAGTTGGCTCTCGAGCAACGCGTCATCTACATATGCGTCGACAACGACCACGTTCGCCGAGTGTTGGTTCTTGACATCCACCATGATCTCGACTGTGCCGTTCACGCCAGCGCCGTCCATCGGGCTGGATATCGTGATCTCGTTGACTTCCGACACCTCGGCCGTAATTAGCATCTCTACGTCGGCTATTCCGCTGTAGGCGGGATACTCCATCCCGCCGACCAGGAACACCCTTCCGTACCCATCGGCAACCGTGCCGAAATGGGCCTTCTGCTTCGATATGGTGCTGTTCGAGACCTGCCAGCTCGCACCGGGTGTGGCGGCATCCAAGGTCTCGATATCGTCGTAGTAGAATCCTATCCATTGCTGTCCGCCGTAGTAGTGGATGCGCCCGTCCTTTGCGATGACCGCTCCTCCTGAGTGCTTGGCCGTATTCAGGGGATTGGCGTTGGTCCAGGAATCTGTGATGGGATTATAGACATCAACGAAGTTCGTGTCAGTGGGTATGGGAATCCATGGATAGGGTGGCGGTTGCCATATCCATGTGATGTGATGGCCGCCTATGACGTAGATCGCCGTGTCGTTGTAAGCCACCGCTGAGGAACTGTAACGGCTCCTGCCACCCGGGAGATCTGCCCCATAGGACCAAGAGTCGCCGACGGGATCGTATATGAGCGTGCTGTTGTCCGAGCCGGTCGGACCGAACACATAGACCTTGCCGTTGTTGCCCAGAACCGAGGAGGCTTTGCTGATGTTCGTAGGAGCGGTGGCGTTCGTTGTCCAGCTGTTGGATTGTGGACTGTATATCCGTACGTTCCTTGTGCCGTTGCCGACAAAGGAGTCGTAGCCGCCTATCACCACAATTCTCCCATCCGGCAGCTTAACACAGGACGGCCACGCAACGCTGTACGCCATCGCTGCTCCGTTCGATGTCACCCCAGTCGTGATGTTGTAAATCATGACCGTGTTGGTGGTCGATTGCGATGGAGTGTAGTTGTATCTGTAGCCACCGAACACGTATATGCAGCCATCATCTCCCAACACGGTCCCAGCACCTAACCGCTCGAAAGGCAGCGGCGACAGGTCTGTGCTGATTTCGATCTCCTCTGAATCTGCTGAGGACGCGATGCACGACACCGCCCCCAATCCGAACATGCACGCTACGGCAAGACACCAGACTCTCGTAACAACTTCTTGGACAATCATCGACACACCCCGGCTGAACCCGATTCACCCGCCCTTTGAGCGGAGAACGCCATGGTATCGATGCGGCTCTACTTATGAGTTGGCGCAGCTTGGGCCCGGCTCATCAGATGGAGTGGAGGATATCATCCTTGACGAACATCTGATGCTCATTCGGCGACCTGAAGGATGGTGCTCAGTGACTAGTCGAACTTCTCGCCGCAAGACGGACATCTCTTTGCGTCCGCCGGCACATCGACACCGCACTCGGAGCATACGAAGGTGTCCGGCTCAGCCTCGAGCCCCATCGCCCGCGACAAGTTTGGCATGCTCGAATCGTCGCTTCCTGAAGGCGGCTTCACCTCGATCTCCTTGCGCTTCTTCTCCCATTCCTCCACGGCCTTCTCTCTCATGCGCCTGGCACGCCTCATCCACCATATCATCGCGCAGATGATTGCGTAGATTGCGAAGAACTGCAGGTATGACTGGTACAGAGTGATGTACATGATCACGGGTACCGCCACGGCCCATGAATCCGAGAAGACTGGTCCCGTGATCGACACGGGTCTGCCTTGGTAGTAGTCCGTTGCCATGACCCATGAGCCGTTGATCAGCGCGCCGAAGTCGAATTGGTTTATGGGCTTGGTTAGGGTCGTCGTGTAACTGTAGTAGTACTCCGTGTAACTGCCGTTGTCGACGGACAGGCCAGAAGTGTTCTGCAGAATCATCGACTCATTGCGCAGGTCCCCTAGAGAACCGATCATCACTCGCACATCTAAGGAACTCACATTGACCAATGAATCGTTGGCGTGTCTGTATGTGATGCTGTAGGTGAACAATGTGTACTTATCGCCCGTCGTGGGACTGACAACGCCATCGACGAATATCGGGTCGTCGCCTTCGCTCATGGCTGAGGCAGGCTCAATCGCTTGGAACCAAGATACCAGGGCGGCGGTCGAGACAACCAGTAGTACCGTGCACCCTATGAAACCGTAGAGCAGGAGTTTCCTCACGCGCTTGATGTCGAACTCCCAGAAGAGGATGAACATTATGAGCGGCGGCAGGAGCCCAATCCAGCACGACCCCATCATGTAGAGCATCATGAGGTAGTGGATACCCGCAGTGATGCCGATCGCCACCGGTATCGTGTACGGCGTCTCCTTGAACTTCTCGAACGCCTCCTGGAGTATCTTGGTGATCTTGCTCATGGGGGTGTTCGGGCCCTCAAGGCTGTCCATAAGTTGGTGCAAGTGCTGATATGATAAAAAGCTTGGTGGTGAACCCAGCGTCTCCCGTGTGCAACAATATTTAAATAGCGCCCTCTCAATGGAATTCCTTCCCCGTAGGAGGCTCCAGCGTGAAGACCGCGGTCATAGCAGTAGGAGGCAATGCCATTCTTCGTCCTGGGGATACCCTGACCCAGGAGAACCAGATGAGGCATGTCGCGACCACAGCCAGAGGACTCGCTGACCTGATACAGAATGGCTACGACATAGTCATCACGCACGGCAACGGCCCACAAGTGGGAAACATCCTCCTGAGGGCCGAGGTCGCGATGTCTGAGGTCCCGCCGAATGCCTTGGACGTATGCGTCGCCGAGAGCCAGGGGCAGATAGGGTACATGCTGCAACAGGCGCTGTCCTCGGAGTTCCTCGAGAGGAAGATGGCCAAGACAGCGGTCTCGATGGTCACACAGGTCGTGGTCTCTGAGGACGACCCAGCATTCTCAAACCCGTCGAAGCCCATAGGCAAGTTCTACTCCGAGGAGGAGGCGAAGCAGCTCGAGGCTTCGAAAGGGTGGAAGCTGGTGATCGACAAGAGGCGCCGCGGATGGCGCAGGGTGGTGCCATCGCCGGAGCCGATATCGATAGTCGAGAGCACGCCCGTCCGGAGGCTCGTGTTCGGCGGCGAGGACCAGGCGGAGGTGGTCATCGCATGTGGCGGCGGCGGCATACCCGTCATCATGAAGGACGGACGGTACGAGGGCGTCGAAGCAGTAGTCGACAAGGACCTCGCCGCTGCCATGTTGGCAAACAACATCCGTGAGCGGCTTTTCGTGATAGCCACGGATGTCGAGAATGTCTGCGTCGACTTCGGGCAGCCGACCCAGAGGCCGCTGATGAAGACGACCCTGTCCGAGGTCAAGGCGTTGTACGAGGAGGGGCAGTTCCCTCCAGGTACGATGGGTCCTAAGATACTTGCAGCGATCAAGTTCCTCGAGGGCGGAGGCGAGGAGGTCGTCATCACGGCGACTGAGAAGCTCGTCGACGCGCTGGAGCACGGCGCTGGAACACATATCTACCGGGACGATAATAGCCGTTGAGCATATGGCCAACATCGAGGAGCAGATCAAGGAGATTGAGGACGAGATCGCGAGGACTCCGTACAACAAGAAGTCTCAGCATCACATCGGCCGCCTGAAGGCGAAGCTCTCCCGTCTGAAGGACAACCTCGAGATGAGACGGTCCAAGGGTGGCAAGGGACAGGGATACTCCGTCAAGAAGTCGGGGCACGCGACGGTAGCCATCGTGGGTTTTCCGAGCGTCGGCAAGTCCACGCTCCTCAACAAGATAACCAATGCGGACAGCGAGGTAGGGGCCTATCAGTTCACGACATTGACAGTCGTCCCAGGGGAGATGGAGCATCGCGGTGCCAAGATACAGATGCTCGACCTCCCAGGCCTGATCAAGGATGCGTCCAAGGGCAAGGGCAGAGGCAGGGAGGTGCTGTCGGTCGTCAGGTCTGCCGACCTCATCCTTCTGATGATAGACGTCTTCGAGACAAGCATCGAGGTGTTGGTGCAGGAACTGAGGACTGCCAACCTGAGGCTCAACATACGCCCGCCGGACATAGTGGTGTCTCGGAAGAACCGTGGCGGCATAGGAGTGAATTTCACCACTGCGAAACCGTCGATGGACGAGGATCTCGTCCGGGACATGATGAACGAGTACGGGTTCATCAACGCAGACATAGTCATACGCGAGTCGATCGACGAGGATCGGCTCATAGATCACATCTCTGGCAACAGGATATACGTCCCAGCGATAGTGACGGTGAACAAGATCGACCTGGTGAGCGACGAGTACCTCAGACAGCTGAAGAGCAGGAAGCTGAAGGGGTGGAAGGTCGTGCCCGTATCGGCGGAGAAGGAGATCGGGCTCGAAGAACTCAAGGATGCGGTATTCGATTCGCTGAGGCTCATCAGAATATACATGAAACCACAGGGGAAGGAGGCGGACTTGGTGGAGCCGCTGGTCATCAAGGACGGCTCCGACATCGGCGCGGTGTGCGACTCGATTCACCGCGACTTCAGGAGGAACTTCAGGTACGCCCAGGTGTGGGGCAGGAGCGCGAGATTCCCTGGCCAGATAGTCGGGCTGGAACATGTAGTGAAGGACCAGGACGTCGTCACGATAATTGTCAAGAGATGAGCTCGAAGATGCCCCCTCGGCTGTTGGGTCGACTTAGAATCAGATAGAATGTTTGTGAAAGGGGTTTGAGGCGTAGGTCAACGGACTCTGCAATACCTGCCTACTCCTTCTTCTTCATGAGCTTCATGAAGCCGCCGCCCTCGTGTATCTCGAGGTTCTTGTTGGAGAGGATCTCCTCGAACTCCGGCCAGTCGATGACGTCGACGCGTGGGCTGGTCCCCCTTGTGAACTCAATCTCGGTCGTCCCGCGGACCTTGCCCGGCTTGAGGTTCTTCTCCCGAGCGATTTCCTTTGCCCTTTCCACTGATATTGGAAACATTGGCATGTGCATCCATCCTTCGTGTCAGTCGGACTTTATCCGACCGGACTCTAATACTCGTCTGACATATAAATCCCTTTCGCTGGCCTATCATCGCGTTAAGTGCTGGCTACATGTCCGACGAAATGTCTTGCACACGCGGGCTCATAACGTAGGAGGGCAGATTGCTGCGAGGTCGTCCTCCTCGGATCGCTCGGACAAGACATCATCTTGACAGCGTCGACTAGCGGGTCAAGCCTTCCGAAATCCTCTCGACACTGGACGATACACCCACGCCACCCGCCTTCCCAAAAGGATTAAGAAACGGTATCGGCTTATTGCGCAAGATGATTCAGCGTCCCAGGGGCACCAGGGACTTCGGCCCCGCCGAGATGGCGAGGCGGAGGCGCGTCGAGCAGGCGATGCGCGACACGTGCCACCGGTTCGGCTTCGGCGAGGTCGTCACACCCACCTTCGAACAATCGGAGCTCTTCAAGCTGCGTTCGGGAGAGGCGATAGTCGACGAAATGTATGTTTTCAAGGACAAGGGCGATCGTGAGATGGCGCTCAGACCAGAGATCACCGCATCCGTAATCAGATTCTTCGTCAACGAGATGTCGAACCTTCCCAAGCCGCTCAAGCTTTACTACGTCGGCAACTGCTTCAGGTACGAGAATCCGCAGAGCGGGAGATACAGGGAGTTCTTCCAGCTCGGGGCGGAGCTCATCGGCAACGAGAATCCTGAGACGGACGCGGAGGTGATATCGCTGGCGGTCGAGAGCCTCCGAGCGACCGGCCTGCAGGATTTCAACGTGCGCGTGGGACACATCGGGATACTCAAGTCACTCGTGCTCTCTGGCATCGAAGAGCGTGCGCTTGCAGGAAGCGTCCTACGCATGATAGACAAGGGAGAGTTCGACGCATTGGCCGCGACGCTCGAGACGAACGGCATAGCAGGCGACATGATGGATTCCATCAAGAGCATCGCAGGCACCAAAGGCGGCATAGACGTGCTCGAGAGCGTCGAGGAGTCCAAGGCGAACGAGCATCTCAGGGAGCTGTTCGAGATACTCCGGCAGCAGGGATTGGACGACTGTCAACTAGACCTCGGTATCGTTCGCGGACTCGACTACTACTCGGGAATGGTGTTCGAGATAGACGCCCCTCGTCTCGGCGCGGAGAAGCAGGTGCTCGGCGGCGGATCGTACACCCTTTCGGAACTGTTCGGTGGTGAGCCCGTCTTCAGCACGGGCTTCGCCATAGGCATCGACCGTGTCATGCTGGCCATAGAGGCGGAGAATGAGTTCCCAGAGCACGCGCCGATCGATGCTTATGTAGTGCCTACGGAGGACGCCATGCGCAAGTACGCCTTCGCGATCGTATCGAAGATGCGTGCGAAAGGCCTGAGGGCGGATGTGGACCTCATGCGCAGGAGCATGAGCAAGAACCTGAAGTACGCCTCGTCTATGGGTGCGCGATACGCCGTCATCGTCGGAAAGGACGAGATGGCCAAACGGTCGGTCACGCTGAGAGATATGAGGTCTGGCGAGCAGAGACTCGTCCCTGCCGACTTCGCAGCTGAGGAGCTGGCAAAGGCGCTCAGCCGAGACGCTCAAGCCTGAGTCCATCAGCCAATCAATCCCTTACGGTTTCCAGGCGAATATTCTTATCGTCTCACGCGCGTACAACCATCGAGGATCTGGCCATGAAATGCACGCATTGCGGAGCTGAGAATCCGGAACATGCGGTGAACTGCGGCACATGTCGGGAGGCGCTGAAGCCGCCTGTCGTGACTGGAGCAGATACGCCTTCGTCATCGCCGCCTCCGGCCCCGACCCAGCAGAATATAGCACCCGTGGTGGTTGCGCACAGTCGGCCAAGAGGCCTGTCGTTCTTGAACATCGCAGCATTTGCTGCGGCAACCGGCGTTGCATTGCTGATCATATCGTTCTTGCTGTATGTCTACTACCACGAACGGATGATGAACCCCAGCGGTGGCCTGGAGACGCTCATAAGTCTGTATGATTTGGCAAAGGCATCTATGTACATCGGATCGTTTGGATGGGTCGGCGTGGCCGCCGGCATCGTCCTGGGATTCTGGGGATTGATGAACCACGGATTCCAAACCACTATGTCGCTCGCGAAGAAGCTGGATATGAAGACACTGCTGGAGTTGGCGGTGATTATACTTGTCTTCCATTCCCTCAAGGCAATACTGATGTTGCTGTTCTACGAGGGTGACTTCGGCAACGAAGCGAGCGAGTGGCTGCTGCGTCTCCACTTGTACACAAGCCACTTGGCCGTTATCTCAGAAGGCTTCATCGTGCTTTATCTTCTGAATAGACTGAGCAAGGCAGAAAGCGCTTCAGCCAAGTGAAGCATGTTCAGGCGACGGAGCGCCCGCTGCGTTGGATGATATGCTCTGACAAGAAGCATGAATGAAAAATGGGGTTTGACGGCTCCGCCGGGGACCTCGTCCAGGGCGGAGCTGCTTGGGTTTGAGACTGCCTACGGGTAGAAGCCCCTGATCTGCGTGGCCTTAGCGACACGGTCGACCGCGACCAAGTACGCCGCCTCACGCATGTTGACCTTCTGCTTCTCGGCCATGTCCCAGACCTCGTGGAACGCCTTCGTGATCTTCTGGTCGAGGCGCTTGTTGACCTCGTCCTCCGTCCACGCGTAGTTGTAGAGGTTCTGGACCCACTCGAAGTAGCTGACCGTCACACCACCGGCGTTCGCCAGGATGTCGGGCAGGACGAGCACGCCGTTCTTGTGCATTATCTCGTCAGCCTCGAGCGTGTTCGGACCGTTCGCACCCTCACCTGAGATCTTGGCCTTGACGTTGCCGGCGTTGTCCTTTGTGAGGACATTCTCAAGAGCACAGGGCAACAGGACGTCGACCTTCAGCTCCAGTATCTCCTCGTTCGTGACAGGCTTCGTGCCCGGGAACCCGACGACGCTTCCAGTTTTCTTCTTGTGCGCGATGACCTCCTCGTACTTCAGGCCATTCTCGTTGATGATGCCGCCCTTGGAATCCGTAACAGCTATCACCTTGGAGCCGAAGTCGCGCTCGATGAGCTTGTGCGCGAACGCACCTACATTCCCGTATCCCTGGATGGCCACCGTCGCGCCCTTGAGGTCGAGCCCGATCTTCTTCGCTGCCTCTCTGACGGTGAACACGAGGCCCCTCGAGGTCGCCTCAGGCCGTCCCAGCGACCCGCCGATCTCCAGCGGCTTGCCGGTTATGACGCCTGGCACCGCGAAGCCCTTCGCCATGCTGATAGTATCCATGATCCACGCCATCTCGCGTCCGCCGGTGTTGACATCGGGCGCTGGAATGTCCTTCTCCGGGCCGATGATGAGCGATATCTCGGATGCGTATCTCCTGGTCATCCTCTCTATCTCGCCGACGCTCATCGTCTTCGGGTTGGCTATGATGCCGCCCTTCGCCCCACCGTAGGGAACGTCGACGACAGCGGTCTTCCACGTCATCCACGCTGCGAGCGCCTTGACCTCGTCGATGTCCACCTGCTGGTGGTACCGTATTCCGCCCTTGAACGGTCCGCGCGACTCGTTGTGCTGGACTCTGTATCCGGTGAATACCTTGACCGACCCATCGTCCATCCTCACCGGGAAGTTGACCGTGAGCTCCCTCTTCGGGCTGCTCATGACATCAATGATCCCTGGTTCAAGCCCCAGCTTCTTGCCAACGATGGCGACCTGCTTCTTCATGTTCTCAAACGGATTTATCTTCTCACATGCCATTCTAACACCACTGGCCTCTCCTCCAAGAGTCGACAAGTGCGACGCTTCGGCAGGAGCATCCCAGAGCATGTTGGCAATCGATTTAAACGTTGCTCAAATACAAAGGATTCTGGCCGCAACCAGTCCGACGGAGAGGGGTGGATTTTGGCAAATCTTACGAAAAGCCAGCGCCCCTCCCAGGTCGACTCATGCACGTTCCCAACAAGCCCTTCGAAAGAACGTCGGCGGAGGCATCACTCTCGACAGAGGAATACGAAAACCGGCCTATTCCGTTGGCAGGTCAAGGTCGAACCCTACAAGGATGGTCGCTAGCTTGGGATCGTCCGGAAGCTCTGCGCTCTTTCTGAGGAAGAAGTCGCCGTCCGTCGACGGGCTGGAGGAGCATACGCTGGCCGTGTGGTCGACACGCTCCACCTCCTCGAACGCTATGGGCGGCAGAATGAATCGTGTCCGGCCGGCCTTCCCGCCGTCGTAGAATATGACGAAGTCCTTTCCGAGGTAGATCAGCTTCTGTCCGGGGGCGGCCTTCGGCTCCTCGCCTGCTATCAGCTCACGCCCTATGACCTTGCCACTCTCGTCCACAAGCACGACGGTCGGCGCCGGCGGAGGCCTGAAGGTCGAGTCCTTGACTATGCACGCCACATGCGTGCGTCGCAGGCAATCGACCACGCCGTCGTTGTGGACGGTCAGCGGGCCGAGCGACATCGACCGGTTGCTCTCTATCTTGCCGACCTCCATACGGAGGTCATCGGTCAGATAGAACGCCTTCCTCACGCCTTTGAGGGAAGCGAGCGTCGAAAGCACATGCTCCAGGACTGCCTTCTCCTCGCTTTTGTTGCCGTTCATCTCTATCATCTCGCAGCTATCGCTCCGGTGTGGTCATGCTGAGATCGACATCAACCTTGATCCCCTGTCTAACGCTGCCTGTGACGATGCAGAAATCCTCGTACAACTCCTTGCAGCGCTCCGTCTTTTTCTGGTTCTCATCATCGACGACGGCCCTTATATCGACTTTTATTCCTTCAATGCGCCAACGCCCTCTCTCGTTGCGTGTGAGCTTCGTCTCGACATCTGCGGAGACGCTCTCCAACTCCCCGTGTGCCTTGCCCGCGCAGAACAGGAGGCTCGCGCATAGGCAGTGCCCGACGGCCGACGAGAGCATCATCGCGGCGTTCGGGCCGCTGGATTCCCCCAGCGGCGCGGGCTCGTCCATGGCGATCTTGCCGTCCCACTCGTCGAAGGTGGCTTCAAACCTGTACTTGTCGGTCTGTCTGAGATGCGCGTGTATCTTCTCGTGCATGGCTTCTCACCGGTCACTGTGCTGTAAGCGCCCGTCCTCCCTATAAGGTTTCGACGTTGGCGGCTGCCAGGCGCCGTCCGACAAGGTATTAATACGCTACCACCTTTCTCAAGATAATTACTCCCAGGACTCTGAGGTCTTGGAGGTGCAGTATCATGGATTGGGGTTTGCAGAACAGGATATCGAAGATAATCAAGCCAGACACCGGCCGTTCGGTAATGCTTGCCGTGGACCACGGATACTTCCTGGGCCCGACATCCCGGCTCGAGGATCCGAAGAAGACCATCTCTCCCCTGGCGCAGTATGCCGATTCCATCATGCTCACGAGGGGCGTGTTGCGGTCGTCGGTGGACCCGTCACTATTCAACTCCGTCGTCCTCCGGGTATCCGGCGGCACGAGCATTGTGGGCGCGGACCTCGCCAACGAGGGCATCATCACATGCGTGGAGGATGCCTTGAGGCTGAACGCCTCCGGCATAGCGCTGTCCATCTTCGTCGGCAGCAAGTACGAGAGGCAGACGCTCCTCAGTCTCGCGGAGCTGGTAGACAACGGCGAGAGGCACGGCATGCCCGTGCTGGCTGTGACGGCAGTGGGCAAGGAGCTGGGCAAGCGCGACGCGCGCTTCCTCGCGCTCAGCTGCAGGATAGCAGCGGAGATAGGAGCGCACATCGTGAAGACCTACTATTGTGACGATTTCGAGAAGGTCGTGGACGGCTGCCCTGCACCGATCGTCGTTGCGGGAGGGCCAAAGATGACCGAGAAGGACGCCCTAGAGCTGACGCACAAGGCGATATCCGCAGGTGCAATAGGCGTGGACATGGGCAGGAACATCTGGCAATCCGACAACCCTGTACCGATGATCAAGGCTGTCAGGAAGATAGTCCACGAGGATGCGACCTCGAAGGAGGCGTACGACCTCTTCAAGAAGCTAGCGAAGAAGAAGTGAGCCACCTGTCCGAGGAGAATATGGTCCATGCGCGTGGCGATGTACTACAACAACAGCGATGTGCGGCTCGAGGAGATGCCCAGGCCCGAAGCGGGGAAGGGCGAGATCGTCGTCAAGGTCGTCGCCAGCGGCATATGCGGCAGCGACGTCATGGAGTGGTATCGCATCAAGCGCGCGCCGCTCGTATTGGGGCACGAGATAGCGGGTGACATCGTCGAGATGGGCGAGGGCGTCGACCGGTTCGGCGTGGGTGACCGCGTATTCGTTTCGCATCATGTGCCGTGCATGGAGTGCAGGTACTGCCTCAGCGGCCATCATTCTGCCTGTGACACCCTCAGGAGCACGAACTTCCATCCAGGAGGATTCTCCGAGTATATCCGCGTGCCAGCGATCAATCTCGAGCACGGCGTGTTCGTCCTGCCGGACGAGGTAAGCTACGAGGACGGTGCATTCATCGAGCCGCTCGCATGCGTCGTTCGCGGCTTCAGGCTCATGCGATTCTCGCCAGGGAAGACTGTCCTCGTCATGGGCAGCGGCATCGCAGGTCTGCTCAACGTCAAGCTCGCACGTGCCCTGGGAGCCGACAAGATCATCGCGACGGACATATCTGGCTACAGGCTTGATGCGGCGAAGCGCTTCGGTGCCGATGCTGTCATCGACGCGTCGGAGGGCGATGTGCCAGCGAAGGTGCGTGAGGCGAACGATGCCCGCCCCGCTGATTTCGTCGTCGTGTCTACCGGCGCGAAGGGCGCCCTCGAGCAAGGCTTCGAGTGCGTCGACAGAGGAGGGACCGTGCTCGTGTTTGCCCCACCGGCGCCAGGGACGAAGACGTGCCTGCCGGTGGGTGACCTGTGGAAGGACGAGGTGACGATGACCTCGACATACGCTGGCAGTCCCGAGGACATCGCCGAGACGATCGAGTTGTTACGAACGGGCAGAGTGAAGGTACGCGACATGATAACCCACCGGCTTGGACTTGCGGAGGCGGGCAAGGGGTTCGACCTCGTTGCGAAGGCCGGGGAGTCCATCAAGGTCATCATCGAACCTCAGAGATGAGCCGTCCCCGTCGTTTCCCACGGGATAGATAACCGATTCGCAGAATCTATTTCTACGCGACCCACGATTATCCGGCCACTCAGGGGACTGTCAGGGGCTGTGGCATTGTCTGTTTGGGGTCGCGCTTTGCCGACCCCGTCGTCCGGTGTTGGGCCGTCCGGAGTAGTCTTTCTGTGAGCAAGAGGTAGTTGCGTCATGGCATCGACGACGAGTTGCGATAAGGAGTATGTGTCCAGAACGAGCAGATCGAGAGCGCACTTCCAGAAGGCGAGGAAGGTCCTTCCCGCGGGCGTCGAGAGCAACGTCCGGTTCTTCGAGCCCTATCCGTTCGTCGTCGAGAAGGCGAAGGGCCCCTACATCTACGACATCGACGGCAACAAGATAATCGATTTCGCCTTGGGCTACGGCCCGATGATACTCGGCCACAATCATCCGCAGGTGGTGAAGGCTGTGAGGGAGGCCGTCGGCAAGGGCACGATGTTCGGCGCGTCCCCCGAGATAGCGCTGGAGTACATCAAGCTCCTCCAAAAGGCGATGCCGTCTATGGAGATGATGAGGTTCGCCAACTCTGGGACGGAGGCTACGATGCATCCGATGCGAGTCGCGAGAGCGTACACCGGACGAGACAAGATTGCGAAGGCTGAAGGGTCGTACCACGGAGGGCACGACTATGCACTGCAGGGAGTCGACATACCCGAAGACATGCTCAAGGACAAGGCGCATCAGCCGACGGTCCCGTTCGGCAAGGGCATACCGAAGGCAGTCTCAGACCTCGTAGTGATGTATCCGTTCAACGACTGGGGAGTGACCGAGGAGGTCATCACAAGGAACGCAGACGACCTCGCTGCACTGATAATCGAGCCCGTCCAAGCGGGGGGCGGATGCTTCGTTCCCAGGGACAACTATCTCAAGAGGCTGAGGAAGCTGACGAAGGACCTGGGCATCGTGCTGATATTCGACGAGGTGCTGACCGGCTTCAGGGTGGCGTTCGGCGGGGCGCAGGAGAAGTTCGGTGTTAAGCCGGACCTAACCGCCGTTGCGAAGATAGCCGGTGGCGGCTATCAGCTTGCTGCGTTCGGCGGGAAGAAGTCCATCATGGAGGAGATAGTGCCCGACGACAATGGAAACGTCTACCACGGCGGCACCTACAACGCGCATCCCGTGTCCGTCGCCGCTGGTCTCGCGACGCTGAATATACTCTCCAAACCCGGTACTTACACCAAGATAGACCGGATAGGCGATTCGTTAGCGCAGGGGCTAAGGGATGTCTCCGAAGACCGCGGTGTGGACACCTGGGTGGAGTCGATCGGCTCCATGGCGCAGATGTACTTCACCGACAAGGAGGTCGCGACCTGGAGGGACGCCCAGGACATCGACAGGGATGCGTGGCGCGTATGGTTCATGCACTCGCTCGGCAAGGGCGTGTTCTTCGGCGTGCCGCACCCCGACGAGCACTTCTTCACTTCGATCACGCACTCGAAAGAAGATGTAAGGAAGTCGCTGGAGATATCCGATGAAGCATTCAAGAAGATAGCCCAGAACGCGTAGGAATCTTCGCCGCGACCGCTGCCTGACGGATGCCATCCATTATCGGCGCCGGCAACATTCTTTATGCGGGAGCGCGTTGTCATGGCGTGGTCGGCTGGTTCGAGCCGGCCTGGAGGTGGAGGTACATGGCTGAGGGCGCCCCCAGGAAGTGGCTTGACTTCGTTGTTGCGTTGGCAGTCGTCGTCGTGCTGGTATTGTCCGCCGTGCTGTTCGTCTACCTGATTGCGCACAATGAGTCCGGTGTCAACCCGGTCGTCTCGCTGAGAATAGGGTCGACAGAGGCGGTGACGTCGCTCAATCCGTTCGTGGGGACATCGCTTTCGGACAAGATCGTCTATGGCCTCGTGTACGACTGTCTCTACGGCGTCGGTGAGGATATGGAGCCCGAGCCCAACCTCGCGCTTGACTGCTTCCCGGTCTCTGGCCACAACCCAAATGGCTCCGTATGGCAGTACAATCTGACATCGAGTGCTCGCTGGCATGACGGTGTCGAGTTCACTGCTGCCGACGTCGTGTTCACGGTGAACCTCAACGCGGAGGGTGTCTTTTGGCCGTACGAGCCTTATGCTCATTTCATCGACTTTGCCGAAGCCATTGACAATCGGACCGTTCTTTTACACTTCCATGACCCTTCCACTGGCAACCCAATTCCTGTATCCTTCGCAGATTCGGTGTTCATCCCCATATTACCAAAGCACATGCTGCAGAACATGACCGCTGCGGAGATCGGGTTCAGCTGGACGGGCGTGTTCGAAGACGCAGAAATTCCACTCGTGGGCACGGGCCCGTTCATGGCGACAGCAGACACACTCAGGGATTGGACGGAGAATAACACAATATCTCTGGTCAAGAACCAGGCGTACCATCGGAAGGCCGATCGGGGGGAGGAGATAAGTTTCGACAGGCTTGAGTTCCTATACTTCCGCGACCCGCTGGGTTTGTCCGTGGCGGCCCAGACGGGCTTCGTAGATGTGGCGTCGGTTCCGCCAGACAAGTACGTCCAGATATGCGAGTCTGTTGAAGACGGAGAGTTGCATGACTTGGTGACGCACGGCGGCGCCTCATGCGTTGGCCGTCAGGCTGTCATGTCGTTCTTCGGCACAAGTCGATTTGAATCATCGATATGCGATTCGGCCGTTAGACTCGCGATCTCGATGGCCACCAATAGATCCATCATCGTCGACGAGGCATATCTTGGCCTAGCAGATGAGGGCACGACACTCATCTCATCCGCGGACGGCGAGTGGCACTACGGGCCGACCGAAGACGAGACACTCGTGTTCGATCCAGTCGGAGCGGCCGAGTTGCTAGATGAGCACGGCTACACTTACACCGAAGGGTCGCCCGATGTTAGGGTCGCCACACACGAGAGCATCTCCGTTCAGAACGGATGGGTCGAGGAGAACGCCTCGCTCACGTTCAGCTTCTTGATAATGCCCGAAGAGTACCATCTTAAGGAAGCCGTGGACTCCTGGATATCCGACTGGGCGGACTTGGGTGTCGCTATCAACCTCACGGCTTTCGTGGGTCCAGCCATCCCTTTGACTCTTCCACAATATGATATCAGGATTACGGACGATATCGTCTGCCACCCCGACCCATGCTACAGGTTATTCCAGCAATATTCCGACGGTCTCTACTGCACGGACTACTATCACTATTCGAACGACACTTATGACGAGTGCTTCCTCGAGTCTGTCCAGCAACTTGATGATTCTGAGCGGCTCTCGTCCGTCAGAGACTGCCAGAGAGTATACTATCTCGACGCAGCCGCGATTGTCCTGGCGTATCCGCACCAGACCTATGTGTTTAGGACCGACGCATTTGGAGGCTGGGGTGACTGGGAGGAGAATCCCGGCAGAAGCCTCGATGCCTTCTGGAGCGGGAACCAACTGTACTTCGACCTCGAGCCAATAAGAGTATATGATTCAAACATCCCCTCATTGATGATGGCAATCGGAGGAGTGGCGACCATAGTTGTCGCATATCACGCGATTCGGCATGTTCCTCAGGATATCGTGATTATGCAGCCAACGTAGTAGCACCAGTCTCCGGAGATGCTATGGTTCACATCCCGTATTCAGCCATGACTCCAGCAATAGCCTTCTCCGCCATTTCGTCAAGGGGTTCCGGCTTGTGCTCCGTGAGAATCTTCTTCACCCGCTTCCTCGCCTGCTCGACGACCGCCTTCTGGTCGGACGTGCTGCGGTATATGTCGAACAGCTCGGACTTCTCCTGCGGGGGCACGAACAGCTCCGAACGCAGGTTTCGGAGAGTATGCGGCGACCTCAGGAAGTTGCCTCCGGGGCCCACTTCCTCGATCAGGTCGACCGCGAAGTGGTCGTCATCGAACACGACATCCCTTTTTATGCCGCGTATGGATTCCCAGATATCCGCATCTATGACCACCTGCTCCAACGACGCTCCTTTGGCTTGGTCGAGTCCTCCTATGCCAGAGGCGAAATCCGTCATCGACAAGTTGGTCATGCCAGTGAAGGTGATCTCTGCCGCGCTAGATGAGATTCCGGGTGCTTGCCCGTACAGACCCACGCCGAAACCGCTTACCATCGAGGGCGCGCCATAGTGTTTAGCCATCTGCCCAGCCGCTGCGGCGAGGATGACCTCCTCGATGGCGCCGTATTTGATCTCCCCTGTACGCATGTTCATGATGCTGGA
>JBFEPA010000010.1:0-16254 GCA_041550275.1 Thermoplasmata archaeon
ACGCCGAATTCGCCCTTAAGGTTGATTGTGGGTTCTATGGTCATCACTATTCCTGGTTGCAGGATCATTTCTGTGTTCTTGTATTCGGTCAGGTGAGGCATCTCATGTGCTTCAAGGCCCAAGCCGTGGCCAATCCCGAAAGGAAATAACTCTAGGAATCCCTTTTCATCCATCACCTTCCTCGCAGCATCGTTTACCAGGCCGGCTTTGACGCCATTCCGAATCGTCTCTATGGCCTTCGACTGTGCTTCCTGGACTGCGGCGTACACCTTCTTCTGTTTCTCGCTAGGCCTTCCCACGGCGGTCATTCGAGTGATGTCTGCATGATATCCATTGTACGTCGCGGATAAATCCATCAAGAAGAAGTCTCCCTTCTTCACACGGTCCTCCGAAGGAGGGTCCCAGGTTGCCGTCTTTGCCCCGGTCTGGACAACGCAGTATGAGATACTCTCCGCCCCATATCTTCGCATCGTCTGTTCGACCTCAAGTGCAATTTCTCTCTCTGTGATGGACCCTTGGATGCATTCCCTTCCCACTTTCACGCCCTTCTCGACAATTCTCGCAGCTCTCCGCATGCATTGAATTTCCTCGCGTGATTTGACTACCCTAGCCTCACTTAGCAAGTCAGATGCATTCCTCATCTTGATTCGCGGCAGAGCGGAGACGAGCTGCTGATGAATCTTGAACGGCAGATGCTCTTCGACGCCGAGCGTCCCTCTGATCTTGCCCAATACGTCCTTGAAGACTTCTGTCCGATCCATGCCACCGGAGTACGTCCGAACCTCCTTGGATTTCATAGCTTCCCTTACCCAAGTCTCTGTGGATTCTGGCACTACCAGGACCGGATCACCATCGAGTTGTATGATCACTGTCGTGATCATGTCCCATGTGATGATTGTGTCCCACGGATCACCAGGATAGTCGTAATGCAGACCCGTCAGATAACGCTGGTTTGGTCCAGGCGATATCAACAGGCTCTCGAAGCCTTCCCTTCTCATGAGCGATCTCACGCTACTGAGTCTCTCCGCGAACATAGCCAGGCGCCCCTCTTGTCGCATTGCCGATTCTGTATTTAACATCTACTGGCACATGCGCAGATTCATGCCATTGAACCATATACGGAATGGCGTCTTCCGTGGCATGCACAACGGGCACACCCGCGGCTCGTCCGGGGTGTTCTCCAGCGGAAGACCTTTGAGAAATCAGCTTCAAAGCGTTATGTACATACAGTAGTTATCCGTTTGAGGGAACAGGTGTTGCCCAATGCACGCGAGAGAACCTCTTGCCAGACAGTACGAGATCCTGTCCAGAGACGACTTGGACAAGATACACGGTGCAACGATGGAGGTTCTCAAACGCCACGGAATCAAAGTGTTGGAACCGAAGGCATTGGAGTTGTTCAGAGACGCAGGAGCAGACGTTGACAGGAAGACAAGGATGGTAAAGATCCCTGAGGATCTCGTCATGGAAACGATTCGGAAGGCGCCGTCTGAATTCACAATGTATGGAAGGGATCCGAAATACAGACTCGATTACAGCGGGAACAAGGTGCATTTTGGGGTCGCAGGGTTTGCCTTGAGGATTCAGGACCTTGAGGGCAAAGTGAGACCGGGGACACTGGCCGATGTCGAGAATATCGCCAAGATTGCAGACTACCTCGAAAACATACATCACATCTTGTTGACCGTTACACCGTTCGATGTGCCTGATGAACTCTATCACCTCTACTGCATAGAAGCGGATTGGAGGAACTCCGTGAAGACCACGGATGGATTCACCTGGACTGCCAGAAAGGCCCAGGAGACCATCGAAATGGCTGCCATATTAAGGGGAAGCCATGAAGAGGTCAGGAACAAACCGCCGCTCCTCGGGTTCATGAATCCTGTCAGCCCGTTACAGCTCTCCAGAGAACTGACAGAGGGCACTCTTGCGTACGCAGAGTACCGCCAGCCGATAGTCATCGCTCCAGAAGCGCTCGCAGGTGCTACTGCTCCCTCTACACTGGCAGGCCTGCTGACTCAGCAGAACGCAGAGGTGCTTGCTGGAATCACGCTCGTACAGCTCGCGAGCCCTGGAACGCCTGTGTTGTACGGCACGGTTTCTACAGTCATGGATATGAGAGTCGGGACTGCTGCGGCTGGAGGGCCTGAGGTCGGCCTAATCAACATTGCAAGCGGTCAATTGGGAAGGTACTACAATCTACCCAGAAGAGGTACTGGTGGGACAACAGATTCCAAGATCGTGGACGCGCAGGCTGGTGCTGAGACCGCGGTATCGATGCTAGTGGCTGCAATCTCAGGGATGAATTTCATCTACGAGGCATGCGGTGGACTCGACGGCACGCTTACCTTCTCCTATGAAAAGCTAGTTGTGGACAATGAGATTGCAGGCATGGTCTCGAGAATACTCCGAGGCATCGAGGTCAATGAGCAGACACTAGCTGTGGACGAGATATGCAAGTACGGACACACGAACTACCTCGGGTCTCCACACACAAGGAGTACTTTCAGGAAAGAACATTATCTTCCGACTCTGTTTGACAGAAGGCACTGGGAGGCCTGGCTGAAGTCAGACGGCAAGGATATCTCCTTGGATGCAAGGCGCAAGGCTCAATGGATCCTGAAGGAACACCATCCAGAGCCCATCGACAGGGACATACAGGCTGATATCAACGAGTTCATGAAGAAGGCCACGAGAGACTTGCGGGCCGACTCGTCTAGCGTTTCCTCAGCTTTGGATTGAAGATTTCGTCGAGCGCGTAGCCGATGAAAGTGAAACCCATCACAAGGAAGACGATACAGAGCCCCGGCATGACCACCCATAGATACAAGCCGTTGTCCATTGCCTGAGCTCTCAGCGCATCCTCAAGCATGTTGCCCCATGTGACAACTTCGTTCGCAGGGGCTCCCAGCCCAAGGAAGCTGAGGGCGCTTTCGGAAAGGATCGCAAGCGCTACCACGAGGATTGCATTCGCGAATATCAACGGGAACACATTCGGGAATATGTGCTTTGCGACGATGTGGAATTCCCCTGCCCCGATGGACCTCGCTCTCTCGATGAATGCCCTCTCCTTGATAGATAGAACCTGAGTTCGCACTATCCTCGCAGTACCTGCCCAACCAGTAATGCCTATCACGATAGTGATCTTGGTTACGCTGGGTCCTCCGGGAAGAACCGCCTCAAACACTATCATCAGCACCAACCAAGGCAGCACCAGGAAGACATCGGTGACCCTCATCAAGACCTCGTCTCTCCAACCGCCCCAGAATCCGCTCAGAAGGCCGATCATCCCGCCCAACACCATGGCAACAGCGGAGGCCAGGACGCCAATCATAAGGGAGATTCTAGCTCCGTATATCAACCTGGCAAGAATGTCATTTCCTCGAAGGTCCGTTCCCAACCAGTGGTCTGATGATGGAGCGGTGCCAGGTCCGCGTTCGGCCAATCTATCATGCGGGCCATAGGCATAGTCCCAACCTCCGATCTCCGAGAAGACCCACATTATCTGCGCTGGGAACGCCGCCATCGCAACGAATACGAGGAGTATCGCGAGCCCGAGCATGCCCATCCGGTTTCTTCTGAAGACTCGTCCTGTCTCAGCAACCTTCTTACGGAAGAGCCTCATCCTCTCTGCGAACGGCTCGGACACCATGAGGTTCGTCTCACTCACCTTTCATCAATTCAACTCCACCCGAGGGTCCAAGTACAACATCACAACATCCGAGAGGAAGTTGGCAACCAGCACTGCGACAGCTATCAAGAAGAACGCGGCCTGGAGCACTGGCCAATCCTCTTCATAGACCGCCTCTATCGTCGCCCATCCCACTCCAGGATACTCGAAGACATACTCCACCATGAACGCCCCGCCAACGATGTACGCAATGGTCAGTGCGATCAGTATGAGCATCGGCAGCATTGCGTTTGGCACAGCATGATCCCTCAATACCGCCTTTTCAGGCAGACCTTTTGCTCTCGCAGTGGTTATGTAGTCCTCCGTCATCACATCAGATAGAGCGCCTCGCATCATGAGAGAGAATGTCGCAATGTACACGAGCACTAAACAGGTAACGGGCAAGACCAAGTGGGACAAGAGGTCACTGAGTGATGCAAGGGTGAACTCGAGTTCTTGCCCAATCCCCAGCGCTCTGGAAGGTGGGAAGATCTCCCACGTTTCGGCAAACAACATCACCATTATCATGGCAAGCCAGAAAGTGGGCATCGCATAGAAGAAGAGCGAGAATGCAAGAGATCCAGAGTCGAACAAACTGTCTCGCTTCCATGCTGCAATGATTCCAATGAGCATGCCAATCACGATCATGAAAACTGAGGCAATGCCAACAAGGAGCAGAGTCCACGGTATGTACTCCAAGATGTAGTCCATCGCCGATATCTTGAACTGAAAGGACTCGCCGAAATCAAGAGTGAAGACTCCCTTGATGTAGATGATGAACTGCTCGAACAGGGAGTCGTCCAGGCCGTATCTTTCTATCAGTCTATCCTTGTACTCATCGGGGACCCGGGGATCAGACGGGACCATGAACCGCACCGGGTCGCCAGGCATCATTCGAAAGAGTATGAAGTTGATGCATATCACTAGCAGAAATGTGACGAACAGGCTTATGATTCTCCTCAGTAGTATTCGCCTGAAGTTCCTCATGCGTTGGCTCCACTCATTGAACCCGTGTCTTAGTCTGCGACGTTGTCACCCTGCGGAAATGGTCGAACGGAAGTGGTTTCTGGGGTTTGCCTACGCATCAGGAGGTGGCTTCTCTGGTAGCTCATCCTCTATGGTCTCTGGCCCCTGGCCTCTTCTCCGCTTCAAGAGCAAAGCCGCAACCGCTACAGCCGCAATGATTGCCAGTACCCCGACTGCAATCGCCATGGCGCCCAGCCCTCCTCCACCGTCGTCATCTTCTTCAGCGGCGGTCAGGTAGATGGTCAAGCTCGCGGTCTCATTCGGGACCACCGTGACAGTTTCTGTGTCGTTTGCTTCGTACCCCGTCTTGCTGACAACAACTTCGTAGGTGCCCTCATCGACAACAGTGATCACGAATGAACCACTGTCATCGGTCTTCTTCGCATACGCTGCCTCCTCGTCGCCGGGGCGGTACAGTTCTACCAGAGCCCCAGTGATTGCGACGGTCATGTCCACAGAGTCCAAGACATCTCCTGCAACAGAACCGGAGGTTATACTCAGTGCGAAATTCTGCCATGAAGTATCACCCGTTGTGACAGTAACGCTGGCACTCTCGTTCGAGTATCCTTCTGCAGTTGCATAGATCTCATAGGTCCCTGGCCCGAGGGTGTGGTTGTAGAATCCCGACTCATCGGAGGATTGCTGACTGGAGGTATCTTGGACGACCACCAAAGCTCCCACAATCGGATCACCTGCGGTGTCATTCACATATCCGTTGATCCATCCAACGTCTTCAGGCATCTCGACAACGGTGACCATTATCGAGTCCAGATCATTCAACCCTTCTGGATCCTCAACTTCCAGAATGACTTCCCAGTCGCCGATATAGCTGAACTCGTGCGTGATGGTCTTACCGTACAAGGTCGTCGTATCAAGAAGCTCCATGATTGTCCAAGTCCAGGTCAGGTTCTCCTCGGGGGATTCCAGGTCCTTTGCAGAGCCGGAGAATGTCGCCGGCGTGTCGACATACACAGTCCTATCGCCTCCAACAATGTCCACATCATACGGTGCCGTGTTTTCGGAGCCCCCTATCGGCGTGATTTCGAAATAGTACCAAAACGAACTAGGGGATATCCCGGTCTTGATTTCCATATCGGGGAAGTTCTCGTACTTGTCAGTCCGGTAGGCAATCAAGCCGGCCGGATACACAAGGTTGATGTACGGGCAGTCCCGATACACGATTCGCTGCATCTCATGGACTATCGCCTGTCGCTCGTACAGGTCCATCGTTTCCATCTGCTCCAACCACAGTAGGTCGTACTCAGGATTCGTGTAGAAGCAATCGGACCACGCGCTGGTGTCGCTATTGTCCACGGGTATCTCACCTGTGGTCAACACGGACAGGAACCATGTTGGATCGACATCGGGCCACCAGCTCCAGATGAACATGTCGTACTCCATATTGGACATTAGGTCGTATAGGTTCCCCTCAGAGACATCGTGTAGGTTGACCCAGACGCCAATATCTGCCCACCATATCTGCATCATCTCGGCAGTCTGTTGGTCATGGATGTTCGAGCGGATGTAATAGAACTCGAATTCGAGGAGCGCGCCATTCGACTCGTTCTCCCGTATAGTCGTGCTGCTGATGTACCTGTATCCCGCATCCTCCAACATCTGGTTGGCTGCTGCGACGCAATCCTCGTGTGAACCGTAATCCCACCTCTCCTCAGGTGGTACATTGTAGTGCCAGAAAGGTGTCGCTGGCGGTATGAGTCCATAGGCTGGCTGAGCCATGCCCTGATGGATTTCATCTGCGATGTACTCTATGTCCGTGGCCATCGCACACGCCTGCCTGACCGTCAGATTGCAGGTCTCGTAGTTCGTTGAAGCATCGGGGAAGTTGCGTTCTCCGTATTCATCGACGGATAACCTCCATTCTTTGGGTGCACAATTGAATCCGAATTCTTCAAGGATGAGCGTGGCGGGTGTCTGCCCATCAATGTCTTCGTTCGCCATGAGGGTCTCCCAGACGGACGGTGGTACGCCGCCAACCACATCGATATCCCCTACCTCGAGAGCGGTAGTCATCGCATTGTCGCTTTTGTATATGACGAAGAGCAGTTTGTCGATATTCACCGAGTCGACTTCGATTCCTGGAAGGCGGTGGTACGGCTTATGAGCGATAAGATGGACTTCTCCCTCCGCCATTCTGTATTCGTCTAGAATGAACGGACCAGAGCCGATGGGGCCAAGCGGAAAGTAGTCCGTGTTAAACATGTCCACCCGATCGATATCGAATTCGCTACTATCTCTCACCGCGGTCCAGAGGTGCTCCGGGAGGATCGGGACTATTAAGGACAGCATGTTGGCTTTCGGTTTCAGCAGATTTATCTGAACTGTGTGGTTGTCAAGCACGAGGACTTCGTCGAAGCCGGTTAGATAGTCACCCAGAAGCGCGCACTCTTGTGGATTATCCATGATCATATCGAACGTGAATTTGACGTCGTGAGCCGTTACGGGAAGTCCGTCGTGCCAGTACGAATCCTCAACGAGATAGTAGGTCCAAGTACGATTCTCGTTGCTGACTTCATGCGACGCTGCAAGTTGTGGATATGGTTCCATCATCGGACCAACGGCATAGAGGAACTCATACATCATGTGCGCGATAGACCATGACGTGCCAGCCATCATGTCGAACGGGTTGAAGGTGTCTGGTGCTTCCCTCACGCCTATTCTGTACTCATGGTAAACTTGAACGGCTCCAACCGACGGAGCCGTCACAACGAGCGTTGCCAGCACTGTGAGCAACAAGCACACAACAGTCACTACGGATGCGAAGCGGTGTAGTCTGCATTCCCCAAACAAGCTCAAAGGATTCGTCCCATACATTGGCTTCATCCTCCCCTCGATGTCGCTTCTCTGCGAAAGCCCAACAGATGGAATAAACGAGTCAAAACTATTTGAAACGGATTGGAGCTATCTGGCCCGCCCATTTGACTCCCTGATACTCCATTCATGTTGTGGCATTGCAGGACAGGTATTGAACCAAACCACTATAAGATTTCTTCTATCAAGTAGGGCAACAGTAATATATATGATTCCTCACATGCGAACTGGCAACAGGAGGCATCGAGTTTTGGGAATCAAAGTGCCAAACGGCGGTCAATTGGAGCTCTTGTCTCGCGACGACCTGGACAGGATTCACGGCGCAACAGTCGAAATCCTTCAGAGAATGGGGATGAAGATCTGGGAGCCGACTGCTTTGAAGCTGCTCAGGGATGCTGGGGCTGAAGTCGATGAGAAGACGATGATGGCCCGCATCCCGGAAGACCTCCTCAAGGAAACTGTGAGAAAGGCTCCTCAGGAGTTCAAGCTCTACGGAAGGGACCCGAGCTACGTCCTCGACATGGCCGGGAACAACGTCCATTTCGGTCCCTCTGGACTCGCGGTTAAAGTGCATGATCTGGATGGGAGGATACGGCCTGGCAAGATGAAGGACGTTGGAGATCTCGCGAGGCTGGTCGACGCTCTGGACAACATCCACATGAATGTCATGAATGTCACCCCGTCCGACGTCCCGGATCATGTCTATCACCTGCATGTAATGATGGAGGACTGGAAGAACTCCGTCAAGACAATGGACGGATATAACTGGACTGCAAGAAAGGCTCAGGAAACCGTTGACATGGCGGCGATTCTAAGAGGAGGTACGGAGGAGCTGATGAAGAAGCCGTGCCTCCTTGGCTTCACAAATCCGGTCAGCCCAATGCAGCAGTCCAGGGAACTGATAGAGGGGGCGCTGGTCTACGCGAAATACAAACAGCCTATGATCTACGCGCCTGAAGCGCTCGCTGGGGGCACGGCACCTGCTACCCTCGCTGGGCTGCTTGCACAGCAGAACGCTGAGGTGTTATCCGGTATCATGATATCTGAGCTCGCGAACCCAGGAACTCCGGTGTTCTACGGGACCGTCTCGGCAGCTCTAGATATGAGGACAGGGGCGACAGCCTTAGGAGGACCCGAAGTCGGCCTGCTGAACATCGCGACGGGACAGCTGGGAAGATACTACGGGCTCCCGCGCAGAGGCACGGGCGGCAACTCCGACTCAAAGACATTAGACGCGCAGGCGGGGCTGGAAACGGCGACGAACATGCTAATGGCTGGACTCGCAGGAATGAACTTCATCTATGACGCCTGCGGCTCCCTCGAGGGCAGCATAACGACGTCCTATGCGAAGCTCGTGATTGACAACGAGATCGCCGGTATGGTTACCAGAATACTTGGCGGCATGGAAATCACTGAGGAGACGCTCGCAGTCGACGAGATCTGCAGTGTTGGACCGAACGCCAGCTTCCTCGGGACGTCCCACACGGCCAAGCATTTCAGGAAAGAGCACTTCCTCCCGTCACTTCTTGACCGCAGGTCTATGGAATCTTGGCTGAAGGCCGGTTCGAAGGATATCGCTACGGTCGCAGGGGAGAGGGCACAGAAGATTCTGAAGGAACACGAGCCCGCGCCAATGGACAAAGGTACAACGACAGAGCTGGAGGAGTACGTGAAGAAGGCGACAAAGGCCTACGGCTAATGATACGTCTGTTGGAGAAGAAATGGGAGAAAGAAGTTTAGCTCCGAGCTGCCGTCGCGAAATCTAAACCTGGCCAGTAGTCGAAATATAAATCCGGCTCCCTGCAGTCTCCACCAACAAGAAGGTTGAGAAAATCAAAGGGTTTGCAGACGCCCCGGTGCATCTTCTTTTCAATTGAACCGATTCTATGAATGCCTGGCTCGAGCGAGTTCAATGCTCGTCGACAAGGTGAAGCTCGATGCGACCTTGGTGGTAGACGACACGGGCGCGGGTTCGCTGAGGCTCGACACCAGGTGGGGAGACGTGATCCCGCCGATCGTGCCTGGGTCGAAGATAGCCCTGAAGAACTGCGCTGACACCACCAACGTGCTCTGCGGGTCGTTCGCGTAGGCCTGTCTCGGAGGGCGCTTTCGGCACCTCCTGGGAGCCGGCGCTCAAACCCCTTGTTCTCGGTTTTTGCCTGCATCAGCTCCAGAATCACCTGTAGGGTGTCGTCTCGCACCTTTCCCGCTCAAGAAGGGCTCTGAGGTTCCGAGGGAAAGATGACAGGTCAAGCCCGACACGCTTCAACTTCCTCTCCATCCCGGCAGCCTTCTTCCCCGAGAACTTCCCACCGAGGAGATACGCAGTCTCCTCATCGCTGAACTCCTCGCGGTCCTCGTACCAGCCGACTAGGTCCTTGTCGTAAGGGCACGCCAACTGACAGCGCATGCACCCGACCAGCGCGTTATGGGCCGAAGGATCGACCCACGAAGGGAACTCGACCTTGGACGGCTTCTCGTTCAGGAACGTGAGGCACTTGTCCGCGCTGATGAGGAACCTGTCGGCATGTATCGCCTTAGTCGGACAGGCCTTGAGGCAGGCCTTGCACTTCTCGCAGAGCGGGAGCGCCCTCTTGTCCTGCCAGTAGTCGACAGGGCTCTCGTAGTCCGAGTAGAATGATGTGGGCCGGTGGAAGCTCCCGAACCTGGGGATGTACGTGATGTTGTTCCTGCCGTAGAGCGCGAGCCCGCTCCGGACTGCGAGCAGTTTCTGGGGTAGCAGGGCCCTCACGAACCTGTGCTCCTCAGGCCTGAAGGCCTCCTTGAGCAGGTTCCTGGCGCGGTTCGCAACCTTCAGGCCGTCGAAGTATGTCGGCGGGACCAGGAGCTGTGTCTTCCGGCCGCGCCAGTTGAATGTCGTGCGCACCATCGGATGAGGGGTCGTCACTATGATGATCGACTTCGCATCGGGCAGG
This sequence comes from Thermoplasmata archaeon, assembly GCA_041550275.1. Lineage (GTDB taxonomy): Archaea > Thermoplasmatota > Thermoplasmata > UBA10834 > UBA10834 > UBA10834. Next base: position 10,462 of record JBFEPA010000010.1, read on the forward strand.
CTTCGGGGCAGGCGCGGGGTGTGGTACGGCCGGTCGTCCCCGCCACAGTTGTAGATATCGTCATGGATGAGCCCTCTTACGTGGAGAGACCTGATCTCCTGCCCGAGCTCCTCCAGATGGTCGATAGAGACCACGCTGCCGAAGACGCCATTCCTCTCCAGGTGCTGCAGGAACTTCGGCTTGCCCTTCATGTCCGGGACCCCTTCCCGCATCGCATTCCCTGCTCTTGAACCAACGGATGACGGATTCGGGAGCACCGGCCCAGGTCGGGAGACCCTCTAAGTCCGGGGAGGGGATATGCTCGGCTGACATGCGCATATGGGACCTCCCGGTCGAGTGCCTCTGCAGGAACCACCTGCTTGCGGAGCACAGGGAGCTGCACGCGGTCTGGAGCATAATCGTCAACGAGAAGAGCGGCTACAGCAAGCACCCCGAGGTGATGCGCTGGCGCGGCAGGCTGGGGGCGCTGTGGACCAGGCACGAGGCCCAGGTCAGAGAGATGACCAGGAGGGGGTACCGGCACAGATCGCCGCTGGACCTTGACGCTGTCCCGAGAGACAACATATGCAGAGAGCAGACGGTCCTGGTCGATTCGATCGATGAACAGCGGACGATCCTGAGGGCCAAGGGGTGTTCGTGCAGGATGTCGAAGCGCAGAGGATGACTTCGGGTCTGACACGTTTCCGAAGGAGCGGCATTAGGGTCTGGAAAAGAAGTTAAGAGTTGCAGACGATTCGGGTCACCGGAACCGGTGACAAGAAATGGCAACCATGCTGATAATCTACGACTCGAGGACTGGGAACACCGAGAAGATGGCCCTTGCCGTTGCCGAGGGCGCCAAGAAGGTGAAGGGGACGAAGGTAGTCGTGAAGGCTGTCGACAAGGCGAAGCTCAGCGATCTAACGGACGCTGACGCCATCATACTCGGCTCCCCGACGTACTACGGGAACATGTCCGGGAAGATGAAGTCGTTCATAGACAAGACCTTCGCGGTCCACGGCAAGCTGGAGGGGAAGGTCGGCGGGGCGTTCACCAGCTCGGGAGATACTGCCTGCGGAGCGGAGACCACCCTCCTCTCGATCCTGAAGGCGATGCTTATCCACGGCATGGTGATCCGGGGCAGGTCCGAGAACAAGCACTATGGCCCGACAGCGGTGGAGTCGCCGAATGCGAAGGAGATAGATTCTTGCAGGGAACTCGGAGAAAGAGTCGCTCGACTCGCATCCCGCATATCGGAATCGTGAAGAATGCAATATCAGTTGACCCGTCCCCTTTCGGACCCCTAGAATGGGACTGGTTGCGTCAACGGGGCAAAGGGGTACGAGTAGCATTCTGTGCAATTCCTGCAGAGAATCATAGATAAGAACATGAATGGGGGTTGGGACGCCCCGGTGCATCTTCTTTTTAATTGAGCCGATTTTATGATTGTCTGGCTCGTGCGGGTCCGCGGCTCGCCCTCATCCTCCCGGCTGCTTCCCTGTCCGCTCACGACTTTGCTCTCCAGGTGGCTCCAAAGACAATGATGCGGAAAGCGCCTTTATAGCCTTCCGGCGCATACCATAGCCGGGGGGATATGGTGTTCCGTCGACTTGGATGCGTTCTCCTGGGCTTGCTGATAGTTGCCATTCTAGTGACGAGCCCTGTCCAGTCACTGCCGCTCGGAGACCTGAGGATCGATTCCGTCGAGATCGTGCAGGTTCTGAAGAACCCGAATGCGTTGGTGATGAACAAGTCGGCGGTGCTGTACGTGATAATTCACAGCACCTTTCCCAGCCGGGTCCAGGCAGACATCAGCATAACATACGATTATGGCACGAAACACTACCTTGAGAGCGGCCCCGAGGGAACAGGCGTTCCCCTTGACCCTGGGGACAACTTCGTGTATCTCCCCGGGGGGAACTGCTCTGCCCGTTCTGAGTGGTGGCTCACCTTGCCGGCATGGTTCATGTGGTCCATGCCCGGGATAGACGTCGCCATCAGGGTCGTGATTGACCCGTACGACGAACTTGACGAGACCAATGAGGGCAATAACGAAGGGCGTCCCGAAAGCCAGCAGGTGGACGTCGTGAAGGCAGAGCCCCTCAAGGTTCTATTCGGAGAGGCCGTCTTCAATGGAGACGTCCCATTCTATCACGAGGGACTGAGCGTCAAGTACCTGACGGACACCTATCCTTTGGAGGACGGAGGGGTGACATGGTCCAAGTTCCGGGCGGCCTCGTATGCCACCAGTAATCCCAAGGATGCTGCTGACAGCGTCGCCATCTCCAGGACGTCTGATGCGTTGGCTCTTGGCTATGATAGACTGGTGATCGTCTACCATGACGATGAGGTGCGGGGCCGAGCGACGGGAATCCTGATGGTGCCGGAGAACAGGGTCCCTGTCACGGTGACGGACTACGGAATCATGACGAGAATGGATCTTGTGGCCCACGAGCTGGGACACACATACTATCTCTGGCACCCGCACGACATAGGCCTGGAGGTCTACGAATCCACCTGCTACTGGCCCTGGGCCAAAGACTATGGGCGACTTGGGAGCACCTTCATGAGCTACACCTGGATCCTGCCGGAAGAACTGCCCATTTATCCGAGGTGGATCGATGATGGCAGGTATCAGTCGTACCCCAAGACATGGATTCCCACGACCAGCACCTCGGGTGCGGCTTGGACCTGGCAATGGAACCTGTTTGACCAGTTCACAATCCCACTCGTGAAGGTCGAGGCGCTGATCATCGTCACGGGAGAGGTCAGTCGTGACGGCGGCGTGACGCTCAGCCCGATGCTCTACAGGATCGCCAACAGCGTCCCTGACCTCATTCCCCTTGCTGGCGCCCCAGGGCCGAGCAATTACACAATCAGGCTCAGAGATGATGTGGGAAACATCCTGAGCGACCTGCCGTTCAACGTCACGCACTCGTACTCTGTGCATGACGATGATGCGGGGACGAGTGAGACGATCTACCCCGACTCGATACCCTTTGTGTTCAAGGTTGAGATCCCTCCAGAGACGCACTCGATAGAGATTGTCAACGTGTCGACTGGAGCCGTAGCCGCCTCCAGAGTCGCATCCTCGGTTGCGCCGTACGTGAACATAGATTATCCGAACGGGGGGGAACATATCCAATTGGGATCGGAGTGCATCGTCCGATGGACGGCGAGCGACCCGGACTCTGCTGACCTGAGGTGCACAGTCGCTTACTCATCAGATGGCGGAGAGATGTGGGTCCCAATCGCCAGCAATGTCACAGACTCCAACTGTGTATGGAACACGAGCGGCATTGACCCTGGCAGTGACTACCTTGTGAAGGTCATGGCACTTGATGGATTCAACATGGGAGAGGACGTTTCGAACTCGACGATATCTGTAGTGGACTCTGTCCCGCCGACAACAACTGTCCATCTGAGCGGAATCATGGGCACGGACGAATGGTATGTCTCGTCGGTGGGCGTGAATTTCTCGGCCCAGGACAACCATATCATCAACCGCACAGAGTGCAGGATAGATGAAGGACCATGGGCGGCTTGGTCGGGGTCATTCAATGTCACCGTCGAGGGCGTGCACAGATTGTACTACAGGTCTGTCGATGAGTCAGGCAATTGTGAGCAGGAGCAGAGCGTTGACCTGAAGATAGACTGGACCGCGCCGGCGGTATCTATCTCCTCGCCCGGCAATGACTCAACAGTCAAGACCGAGAACGTCGAGGTTTCGTGGATTGGGCTAGACGCAGCCTCTGGAATCCAGACGTACTATGTGAGGGCAGATGACGGAGACTGGATCTCTGCCAGCACGGACTCAAGGCACACATTTGCCGACATGGGGAATGGCGAACACACTGTGGAGCTTCGTGCTGTGGACTGCGCCGGAAATGAGAATAGTACATCAATCCTCTTCACAGTGGATGTCGGCTCTGCAATCGACTGGATCCTGGTGGCTCTTGTAGCCGCATCAGCGGGGGTCGCCGGACTCGCGGTCTACCTTGTCATGCGCGCGAAGAAGACCTGAGAAATGGCCGGTATTCGAAGCTCAGAAGCGGCTCAATGATGGCCACACCCGGAAGGGAAATCATGAGATGGGAAAGGTTTCTGAGGGAGCTCCCATAGGGCTGCTATCACTTCTCCTCGACCTTCGGCTGCTCGACCATCACATCCTCCAGCTTCAGAATCGAGGGGGTGAAGAATCCGACGATCATGAGGACTGTCGTGACCACGCCTCCCATCAGGAACCACACCGGGACACCAGCAGCATCAGCCACTGGCCCTGCGATCATAAGCCCAATCGGAGACATGGCCATCGTCGCGCTGCCTATCAACGAGAACACGCGACCCTGCATGTCGGCTCTGATGGCGGTCTGCATGACACCGATTGCGCATCCATTCAAGACGGCTACGGCGAAACCTGTCACGAAGAACCAGAACAAGGACAGGACGAACAAATGAGAGGGGACCAGACCGACACCGATGCCTGCCAGCCCAGTGACGACGCCCGCCCCGAGAATGGTGTACATCTTGCGCTTGGTACCGCCCCAGACCCCCAAGATCAGCCCACCGATGACGAACGAGAGGCCGAACGACACCTCGATCATCGCCAGCTCCTCCACGCCCTTCTGGAAGAACTCGGTCACATAGATCGGCATGAGCGCGCCGGCAGGTGCGAAGACCATGTTGATTGGCATGATGAGAAGGAGGAACGCAACCATTCCTGGCCATGCCTTCAGGAACGCGAAACCCTCTTTCATCTCCCGCAAGACGGAGGGGGGCTTCTCAGCGCTGGCTTCGTCCCGTGCGGGCTGAGGTATCATGATGAACAGGAGAGGAATCACGGCTATCACCGCTGTGACGACGTCGAAGCTCAGGACCCATTCCATCGGCAGGAAGATAATCAGTGTTGCAGCGAGGGCAGGCGAGACAATGCCCACAACCCCGTTCACCGCCTGGTTGAGGCCTCCGACACGGGTCATGTGTCTCTTGGGGACCATCAAGGAAGTCGATGCGACCATTGCCGGGAAGTGGAAGGCGCCCCCGATTCCTCTGAGCGCCATGGCTACGAACACATGCCAGACCTCGATGGAATCCACGATGAACAGCATTATCAGCACCAGGGTGACCATGGCGATACCACTGTCTGCGGCCACCATCACCCGCCTGCGGTTCCATCTGTCGATGAGTGGACCGACGAAAGGCCCAGCCACGATCTGAGGAAGCATCGCCGCCATCATCGCAAACGCGAGGACCGTCGCAGAACCGGTCTCGAGGGTGAGCCACCATACAAGCGCAAACTGAACGACGCCGCTACCGACGAGTGAGAACGCCTGAGCTGTCCAGATGATGAAGAACCGCCTCAGGAGGGTCTTTTCGTGTTCGGAATCGGCGGTCGATGCCTCGGCCACAACCACGCAATGTCCACGCAGGTAAAATGTTTTCTGGGGGACGCTGGTCTATCCACGGATGTCAGACAAGCTGCCTTCATCACTCTCTGCTCGAAGGTTCATTCGGTGACCGTCAGAACTCCACTCACGATATGATAGAACGAGGATTCCCGGTTTCAAAACCGAGAGGATGCACCTGGATGGAAAGGGCCATAGGGCCGGAAAGGCAATGTTCTGGACGAAGTGGTCGATCATGAAGTGCTATGTTTGTGGGCAGGATGCAAGTGTGTCTATGAGAGAGCAGGCGATGTTTATGGGGAGGGAGTTCACGAAGTTTCTATGCAAGGACTGCTACGACAACAAGCGCTGGAAGTAGAGATGATCAAAGGGGGGTTGGGACGCCCCGGTGCACTTTCTTTTTAATTGA
>JBFEPA010000011.1:0-16036 GCA_041550275.1 Thermoplasmata archaeon
CTCAACGATGCCTGGACCCATTATATCCGCACCGTTCGCGACGTACTTGACGGCGCCCATATCGACCGTGACATAGCGCCTGGTCGCCCCATACTTCAGCAAGCCCCTGACGGTCAAGAAGGGAACGTCGTCGATGACCATTGCAACCATCGAGTTGTCGACGAAGATGACATCGAAGCCCGACGCCTCTGCCCTGTCAACGGTCGCCTTCGCGGTGACGGTGTTCGTCCCCAGGGCGGCGTCGATAGCCGAGAAGAGCGATTCTATCTCCTTCTGCCGAAGCCTGTGCCGTCTACGTATCTTGAATTCCGCCATTGGCTCACCCTGCGGACAGAAAGCCATCAGGCCGGGGGAGGCAACTCTCCCTCAGTTCATCGGCCCTCGCCCGCGCCTTCGCTGCGCCTCTGACATTTCCGAGGCCATCGAACGCCCTTGCAATGAGCTCGTGTGGTTCCCAATCGCTCGTGTCGATGCCCGAGGCAACTTCTGCAGCGTCCAACGCCTCTTCGAGCCTGTCCAGAGACAGCAGGGCGTTGGCAAGGCGTATCGCGGTCGAGTAGTCCCCAGGCGATTCGTCCAACACGACGCGCAGTCCGTCCGCCGCCTCGCTCCAGTCACCGCTCAAGTAGGCCACCTCGGCGGCGAGCCTGTGACTTTCGTCTTCTGGACAACGCGTCACAAACTGATATGCGATGCCTGGTCCCTCCGTATTGGCTAATGCGGTCACAAGCATTGATCGCCCCGCAGCCGTCAGGTCTTCAGGATTGAATTCCGACAACCTGCGGACCACACCGTTCCAATCGCCCCTCTGGGCCAAGAAGGCGGCATATGGCAGCACGACATCTATGTCTCCGAGGCGATCCACAACCTCAATCAGCTCCGGAGGCAGCTCGATGACGCCGGAGATCCTGCATATCTCGAAGGCCAACGGGACGGCGGACTTGTCCGGATTGCGTGAAGTAATCGCACGAACAGCGGACTCCAGTGCCTCGCCGTGCCTGCCGAGGCGGGACAGCGCAACTGCTTTGACACGCCAAGTATCGCCTTCGTGGGCATACATTGATTCGAGCTCACCCGCGCACATGAGCGCCTTCGAGTACGACTCGTGAGCGCCGACGCCGTCGCCCGCCTCAAGGAGCATGTCGCCCCGCTCCAGCCATCCGTCGCACAACATCGGGTTCATAGTCAAGGCGATGTCGATTGATGATAGCGCATCATCCATCCTGCCAAGGTGTCTCGCCGCTGAGGACCTCGCCTTCCACGCCTCATCGTACGTCGGGTTGACATCGAGCGATTCGAGCAGCAGCTCGTATCCTTCCTCAGGCTCACCTACGGCAACCTTGCACACACCCTTGGCATACAGGGCATAGTCGAAACCAGGGCGGATCTCAAGCGACCTGTCGTGGAAAGGAATGGCGTCCTCGTATCTGCCCATCTTCTCTAGAGCATTCCCGATGTTGTTCCACGCAATCTCGTAGTCAGGGTCAACATCGATGGCCTCGACGAACAGTGGGATGGATTCAGCATAATGACCCAGGTTGTAGAGGGCGTTGCCGAGGTTGTTCAGGAGGACAGGGTCGGCTGCGTCGATAGCGAGCGCCTTCCTGTAGCACTTCACCGCCTCCTCCAACCGGTCGACCCCGTGTAGCGAGTACCCCTTGTTGTACCATGCATGCTTGTACTCAGGATTCAGCTCGATAGCTCTGTCGAAGGCCGCAAGCGCCCTATCAGTCCGCCCGGCGCAGAAGCAGCTATATCCGAAATTGTTCCAGATATGCGGGTCGTTCGGCGACAACTTGAGCGCCTTCTCGAACGACCGGATCGCGTCATCGTATTCCCCGAGCTCGTGCTTCACGCCCCCCAGATGAACATGGCCAAGGGCATCGTCCGGCTTCATTGCTATGTACCATTTGCAGCACACGACTGACGATATCCCGTCTCGCGCCTCGAGGTATAGGTCGGCCTTGGTCAGCCATAGGGAGGCGTCGCCTCCCTTTGGGATCGTGATCTTCTTGGTCGTCAGCCTGGAGCGTCTACGAAGGCCGATCTCATTGTATGACTCTGAGATCCCTATGAGGTTCTCTATCCGGTCGGGGTTGAGCTTGTGAGCCTTTCTATACGCCCTCAACGCGGACCAGTATCGTTCCTGGGCGAACATGCAGTTGCCGAGGTTGTGCCACGCGAGTTCGTATGACGGCGATTCCGATATCGACGAGCGATAGCATTCCTCGGCCTCCGACCTCCTCCCCAGAGCGTCCAGTGATGCCCCTTTGTTGTTGAGGGCCACTGCGCTGGACAACCCCTTGGACAGGGCCTCGTCCAGGAGATCTATAGCGAGGGAGTATTCTCCCCTGTCGTACGCCTCGATAGCCTGGGTGAACAGTGCGGAATGCTCGGCCTGGGGGTCATGATCAGGACCGGTTGCTGTTTCTGTCAAGCGGGATTTCCATGCGCGGAGACGTAGATATTCTTTTTCGTGGAGGAGCACAGGCCGCTGACCTCCCCAAAGTTTATATTTGTCATCGCGTATAATTCACCCTCCCGAGGTGTGTTGCGATATGCTCGTGCTATTCAGCCCATCGCCCAAATCGATCGTCACGGCCTATATCGCCAGCAGGATCCACAACGGCAAACCGATCGAGGCCTCCCGAGGCCAGAAATTCTTCTTCGAGGAGACCCTGGACGCAGACAAGGCCAACTACGACGAGCTCTACTCGCAGTTCAGAGAGCGGTTTGGAGGGCTGGACTTCCTGGAGAACGAGAAGCTGAATGGCATACTCGAGGACGAGATATTCTGGGCCTCGCGGTTCGCGGCCAGAGACAGATACCAGCTCGTGTTCAAGGTCCTTGAACTTATCGAAAAGAAAGGCACGAAGGCGTATCTGTCGCAGGAGACGCCAGAGGCCAAGGAGATGAAGGACAGGGTTCGCCGCGTAACCGGAGAGTTCAGGAGAGCAAGGGACTTCCTTTCGTTCACTGAGGACGTTGCCAACAAGGTGATCATCGGCCATGCGAGTTTCGAGCACATGGTAGTAGACTTGGTCCTCAGGCACTTCGCCCACCGGAAGCCCGGACACGCTGTGGTCATCCTCGATGAGGAGCACGCGCACATTTGCCTGAACAATGAGATACTAATCGAGCCGCGCGACAAGTTCCCGAGCAGGAAGGGCAGGAAGGATGCGAAGCGTTTCTGGCTGCTGCTGTCTGATATGAAGAACCTGAACTCCAAACGGGATCCCGATTACTACAGCGACGCGCTTCCTGAGAACTACTGGAAGTGGGTCACAGAGGGGACTGAGGTCCCGACATCATCCAACCTCAAGACCCTGGACAGCTTCACATGAGCAGCACGGCAATTAAGTCCACCCATGTACATCGTTGGCCGGGTGGCAGGTCCATGCCATGCCATAACGCCGCTTTTTCCGAATAAGTATATTAAGCCTTCAGTGCCTTGACTTCATCCAGGGCATCACCTAGGAGCAACGGCTTTGAACGGCGAAAAGCGGCGCAGAGGGCTGGACGAAGACCTCCCGGCATACATGGACTTGTTGAGTCATGACATTCTGAATCTCAACCAGACGGTGCTGACCAGCATAGAGTTTATGACCTCGTCGTCATCTCTCGATGATCGTTCCAAGGAACACGCGGAGAGAGCGACGACACAGATAAGGATCTCCACGCAGCTGGTTGAGAGCATCAACAAGCTCTGCTTGCTCCAGAAGGAGACGGGGTTGAGGACAGCATCCGCTGTCCTCGCAGACGAGGTCGCGAAAGCTGCCAATGCACTCAACGACATAATGCCTAATCGTGGGGTCCGCCTTACGGTCGAGGTCGATGAGGAAGCCGCCGTGGCGAACTCGATGGACCTCGTCTCACAATCGATTCTGAACGCACTCATCAACATGGTGCAGCTTGACCAGGCAGAGACACCAGAGATAACGATCCGCACAGAGCGGGCGGAATCTGAACAACCCTCTTGGCGCGTCCGCATCGAGGATGCGAAGCTGGCACTCCCGTCAGAAATCGACCTGGACATCGTCGTGGAGGAGTGCAGCACCTCGCGGTCGAAAACGGTCAGGCTCGCGGGCATCCTGCTGTCGAAGATGATGGTCGAGACGCTCGGAGGAGAGATCGAGGTCGATTGCCGCGACGAACACGGAGGGGCACTGTTGATAACCTACAAAGGGGCGTCCGCCGCATGACAAGTGTCCTGATAGTAGACGATGAGCTGTTCATAGTCGAGCTGTACAGGGACATCCTGCAGCTGCGAGGTTATAAGGTGTTGGGAACCGCATTCGACGGAGAGGAGGCGGTCAGGAGGTACAGCGACGCCTTCGAGAAGCCAGATGTGGTGATTATGGACCATCGGATGCCCGTGATGAACGGCGTGGAAGCCACCCGAGAGATAATGAGGCTTAACCCAAACCAGAAGGTCATCTTCGTCAGCGCGGATGTCCTTGTGGAGAAGGAGGCAAGGGAGGCTGGCGCGACTGAGTTCCTGCCGAAGCCATTCAGGATGGACGACCTGATCGAGCGCATGCAGAAGGTCTCAAGCACAGCGGCTGCCAGGGAACAGTGAGGCCAGGTTCCCACCTGACAAATATGCTGGATTGTGAATATAGATAGAGATAAGTTGAAGTTTAGGGCTATCATACCTGAACGAAGGTTGCGGAGTTGACGACCAATAATTTCACCAAGGCCAAAGCCATGCATTTCCCGAGGCAAGTGCTCGCGGGACACGACGTGGTCAGCGAGATCGGGCAGATGTCTGAGGACTTCGAGCTCGACAGCCCGGTGCTCCTCGTGACCGGTGCCACCACAGGCAACCTGGCAGCGAAGCTGGTGGATAGCGTGCTCGATGAGCATGGCTACGAAGTCAACACCATAACGGTCGGCGAGGCCAGCAGAGACAACCTCGTGAAGGTCGAGGAGTACGCGAAGGAGACTGGAGCGGCGTTCCTGATAGGTGTCGGCGGCGGCAGCAAGATAGACCTTGCGAAACTGGCGTCCGGCAACCTGCGAAAGCCCTTCCTCAGCGTGCCGACTTCCGCGTCCCACGATGGAATCGCAAGCCCGAGGGCGTCCATCAAAGACGGTGGCAATTCTCTCTCGCTGAACGCGAGCGTGCCCCTGGGAGTGGTGGCGGACACCTCGTTGATAGTCAAGGCCCCGTACAGGCTGCTGGCGTCGGGTTGCGCTGATGTCATCTCCAACACCACCGCGGTGCTGGACTGGGAGCTGGCATCGAGATTGAGGGGCGAGTTCTTCAGCTCGAGCGCGGCGAATCTCGCCAAGTACGCCGCAGAATCAATAATAGAAAGTGCCTCCGCCATCAAGCCCAACCTGGAAGACAGCGTCTGGGTGGCTATCAGGCCCATCATCATATCCGGGATTTCTATGGCCGTGGCCAGCTCCTCGCGACCGACGAGCGGCTCGGAGCACATGTTCTCACACGTTCTCGATAAAGCGGCGCCAGGCAAGGCTCTTCACGGAGAGCAATGTGGCGTCGGGTCAATCATGATGATGTATCTCCACGGGGGTGACTGGGAGAGAATCCGCGAAGCCCTGCGCCAGATAGGCGCACCGACGAGCGCTGAGGAGCTCGGCATCCCATCGGAGCAAGTGATAGACGCCCTCGTGCACGCGCATGAGATAAGGAAGGACCGGTACACCATCCTAGGAGACAGAGGATTGACCCCCGACGCCGCTGAGCGACTGGCAGAGATCACAAAGGTGATCTGAAGAGACGGCGAAGGGGTGTAGGACATGGTACTGGTTACGGTCGTAGGCAGGACGCAGTGTAAGGTAGGTTTTGAGTTCGTCTTCGGAGGTCCATTGGCAGAGTGCCGGGACTGCAAGGTGAGGAACGTCTGCTTCCATCTTGAGGAAAACAGGAGATATCAGGTGAGGAGCATAAGAGACGTCCACCACGAGTGCAAGATCCACGAGGGCGGCGTGAGGGTGGTCGAGGTTGAGAAGATGCCTATGAGGGCGGTGATCCCTGCGAAGGCCGCCCTTGAAGGGGCCATGCTGACCTTCGAGGAGAGCGGCTGCCGGAATCTCAGGTGTCCGAGCTACAGGCTCTGCAAGCCGCTGGGCGCAAAGGAAGGTATGCGCTTCAAGATATCCTCAGTTGAAAGCGATGACATCAAGTGCGAGAAGGGGGAGCAACTGAGAGCAGTCCTCCTGGAATAACGGCAATACGGCCCGCGCGAAGCACAAGGTCATCCGTGCCTTCTCCGGCCCATGCCATGACGGTAGACGACAACCAGCGCCAAGAGTGCTGCGACAGGCAGAACGACATGGCCGAACTCCGGGATCATCTCTGGGGAGATGAACACGGTCACGGTGTCGCTGTCCGTGTTGCCCGACATGTCCCTGACCACGAGCGTCACCACGTACACCCCTTCGTACAAGAATGTGTACGTGGGCGACACACCATAGAGCGTGACTGGCACCGAGTCGTGCGTGAAGGTCCAAGTGTAATTGTCTATGCCAACATCGTCCGTTGAGCCCGCGCCGCTGAACGCCACAGGCACTCCGACATAGCCTGAGATGTCCGCCCCGGCATCGGCGACTGGATCCTCATCATCTGAGACGATTGAGAACGAATGCGCATCGTATGGCGCGTACATGGGCGATGAGAGGCTCACCCCACCCTCGTCTCTCGCAGAGATGTAGTAATCAACGTCTGACCCCACGGTTTGGGGTGGTATCGTTGCGGCATATGTGTCGTTCCCCGAGACCTTGGGCATAGTCAAGCCTGTCCAGATGCCCCCATCGACGCGATAGTGCAACGCCACGGAGGCTGTATCTACACCCCTTGCCGCAGTGACTTCCGCCTCGATGTCGAGCGTCAAGTCCGTCGGCACCAAGCCGCTCAACGGCACATGGTCGATCTCGAACTGTCGGTCATTCCTGTCACCGGCCATCTCGATCAGGAGCAACGCGGGCGGGATGTTCTCGGCAATCAGTTCCAGCACCGCTTCCTCCTCCTCGGGATGGAACCAGTCCTGTTGGCCGCCGACTTCGATCAGTATCGCGTACACGTCGGCGCCACCGTACAGCCAATCAAGGGAATCGCCCGTTGTGGGGTATAGTCCTACAGACTGGTCAGGCGTGTACCCATTGAGAGCTGCCATAGCCGTGCCGATCCTCACGAGGTCATCGTTGTCCGGAGGCAGGTCGGTCGTGTACCCCCACGGCCACATCACGAGGTCGGAGTAGGTATGGAAGTCTATCGCCGCGACGAAGCTCCGGTTGAGAACGAGATCGCGGATCGCCTGTGTCTCAGGCTCAGAGAACGGGTACTCGCCACAGTACAGGTCATCAGATGTGTCGCTGGAAGTGCCGGCGCCACCCCATTCGCCAAGTGGGTCGCCATTCTGGGAGCCATTGTAGTTTCTGTTGAGGTCGACGCCGAAAGTGTCGTCGCCGTTGTCCCGCCTGTTCTTCCTCCAACCCTCATTGAGAGGGGAAGCCATTGAGTAGTCGAGGCCGTCGGGGTTGACGACCGGGACTATCCAAGTCTCCCTGTTGTCCACAAGCCAGGATATCCTGTTGTCGGAACCGTACAAGGCCGTCATGTTCTCGATCAGCTGGGCGGCGATCTCCGCGGATGGCCATTCCCTCGCGTGATGAAGGGCCATTATCAAGACTTCGGGCTCATCCTCATCGACATCCACATTGTCGGATATCTTCAGAGCAAGGATGTCCCTGTCCTCGATTCCCTGCGTCTTCTCCCAGCTGTCACCTATGTCAATCACCTTCGCGATATCGGGGAACTCAGCTTCTGTCGCGAACAGCATTTCCTTGATGGACGAGAAATTCCTGTAGACGTAAGCTGGAGAGGGGCCCGCGAGGATGACGGAATCCGTCGCCACCACCGACCCTTCAGAGATAGATCCTGATAAGACCGGACTTGCGAGCATAACGAGAGACATGCAGATCGTCATTGCGGGCAAGAGCCGTGATCGAGACATCGTTTGTCGCCCCTGAGTGTCATTTAGTTAGTGGTGACCCGGGTCCGGAATGCCAGGGCACCAAGGCAAAGCCTATTGTGACGGCGTTATGTCACCGGCCGTATATACTGGTTCTCCAGAACGGAAAAGGAAGATGGCTACCCGCCACTCACGGGCGGGAGGAACGACACTTCGTCGCCGTCCTTCAACGTCAGTTTCGAGGGGCCGTATTCCCTGTTGACAGAGAGGATTATGTGCTCGCGATACCTCGCCATAGCTGGAAACCGTTCGATGTACTGCTCCAACAGCGTCTGGACAGTAGCGCCTTCCTCGATCTCGATCTCCTCTTCCTTCGTGCCGACAATATCCCTGAAAGAGGCGAACAACTTGACCTTGATCCTCACGACCATCTACCCCTGAAATCGTCGGCACCTCATTAGAAGACTTGATATTGAAACTTGCTAGTGTGACCATGCTTTGCGAGGAGAGATGCCGGAGAGCTCGTGATGACGATATCGCCGTTAACTTTAAAGGCGCGATTTGGCAATCTACAGGCAGTAGACACAAGTTGGCAAATACGCATGCTGGCAGAGATGTCTGATAATAAAGCTGATAACAATGATGATAACAGATACTTCCGCTTCCTGTGGAAAAACGCTAGAGATTGTTACCAAGTCGGGTCGGAAAAGTCATTTTACCCACGTAACCCAATTGCGAAAGCTACGCTCAATAGCAAAGCTTTTCGCACCCCTCGCAGCCAAACGGATCCGTCCCAACGCTGCGATAAACTTGGTGGATGCACCATCGACGGGCGCGGGAACGGTTTGCCAGCAACATCGCGATAAACTGCGAGTCAGAGGGGGACAATGTCGGCTGAGCCGCATCAATCAAGAGGGGGTACTGTCGCTCCCGTCAATGACGGTATGACGAAAGGTGCAGGTTGGAGCATGGAGCCACAGATAGGGGCTAATGCGAAGACCGTCCTTGAGAGGAGATATCTCCGAAAAGGAGACGATGGAAAACCGGTGGAGACTCCCCGTGAGCTCTTCGAGAGAGTGGCGAGGGCAATAGCCGCAGCGGAGGCACGCTACGGAAAGTCGAGCACAGAGGTCGAAGCGGTTGCAGAGCGATTCTATGAGCTCATGGCGCGTCAGTACTTCATGCCCAATAGCCCCACGCTCATGAACGCTGGAAGAGAGTTAGGGCAGCTCTCTGCATGTTTTGTCCTCCCAGTCGGAGACTCGATGGAAGAGATATTCGATGCGATCAAGTACACCGCCTTGATACACAAATGCCTCGTACCGGAAACCCTCGTCATGACAGATGCGGGCTGCAGAACCTTAGGCTCGGTTGACTGTGGCTCTTGGATTGAAACGCATGAAGGGATGGATCTTGTCGAAGCGAACCACGAGAACGGGCTCCATGAAGTGTTCACCGTCGAGACTGCCGAGGGATACTCAATCACCGGGACGGCGCTCCACCGGCTGATGGCCAGGAATGCGGACGGAACCTTCGACTGGAAGCGCATCGGAGACCTCGAGGAGGATGACACGCTCGTTATGAAGCTCGGGGGCTGGCTCGGAGGGACTCTCGATGAAGTCGAGTGCGGGTTCTCCGAAGTGGCCGAGCGCGGCATCGATGACAGGGTGATCAGAGCGGATGAGCCCGCCCTCTGCGAGTTCATGAGAGATGCATTCACCAACCGCGGATGGACCTCGACCGAAGGGGTCGTCTCAGTCGATGTCGGCTCTGAAGAGCTAGCTCGAAGGTTCCAGGCCATGCTGTTCTATGTCGGTGTGACGACGCACCGTGATGAAGGGAAGCTCACAATCTGCACGAAGTCCGGATTCGAAGTCTTCAGGGAGAAGATCGGCTTCGACTCGATGTTGTTGAGGCAGAGACTGGAACGGCTGGACACCGATGCAGTTGCCGATGCCATCTCCAGCTCCGGCGTTGCCCACGAGGAAGCAGACGACGATGGGAATTACTACGTCTCGGTCAAGAAGGTCGTCCCCTCAGGCACGAGGGAGGTGGTTGACCTGACCGTGAGGGGAACGCACGCATATCTTGCGGACGGGTTCATATCTCACAACAGCGGCGGCGGCACGGGCTTCAGCTTCTCTAGACTTCGACCCGCGCGCGATTGCGTGAAGAGCACCGCTGGCGTATCGAGCGGCCCGATATCGTTCATGGAGGTATTCAACACCGCGACGGAAACGATCAAACAGGGGGGAACGCGGAGAGGGGCGAACATGGGGATACTCCGTGTTGACCACCCGGACATACTTGCCTTCATCACAAGCAAGAGGGACAGCTCGAAGCTCACGAACTTCAACATATCTGTGGCGCTGACGGACAAGTTCATGGAGGCGCTCGACGGGAATGACGAATACGACCTTGTCAGCCCGCGATCGCGCGAGGCGGTCTCGAAGATGGAGGCGCGGAAAGTCTTCGACATGATAGTCAACATGGCGTGGCGCAATGGAGAGCCGGGCATAGTGTTCATAGACAGGATAAACAGGGACAACCCGACGCCGTCCGTTGGCGAGATAGAGAGCACCAATCCTTGCGGTGAGCAACCGTTGCTGCCGTACGAGTCCTGTAACCTCGGCTCCATCAACCTGGCGAAGATGCTGAGTGTGGAGGATGGACGTCTGGCCATCGACTATGCGCGACTCAGGGAGACCGTCCACTGGGCGGTTCGGTTCCTCGACGATGTCATCGATGTGAACAAGTACCCGCTCCCGCAGATAGAGGAGATGACCAAAGCGAACAGGAAGATAGGGCTTGGAGTGATGGGCTTCGCTGACATGCTCCTGCGCCTGGGAACTCCATACGACTCTGACGAGGCAATGAGCCTTGGCGCAAATATCATGACATTCATCGATGAGGAGGGACACAAGGCATCGGAGGCTCTTGCCGCCGAGAGGGGCAGCTTCCCAAATTTCAACGAGAGCGCCCTCGCCGCGAGATATGGCAAGCTGCGCAATGCAACGGTGACCACCATCGCCCCCACGGGCACAATCAGCATAATAGCCGCGGCGTCGAGCGGCATAGAGCCCATCTTCGCCGTAGCGTATGTGAGGAATGTGATGGACAAGGACATCCTCCCAGAGGTCAACCCGATATTCGAGGAGATCGCAAAGGAGAGAGGGTTCTACTCCGAGGAGCTGATGAAGGAGATAGCGGCACAGGGATCTGTTGCTGATGTCAAAGGAGTACCGGAGGACATCGCGAGGCTGTTCGTGACCGCCCTGGACATCACTCCCGAGGCGCACATACGCATGCAGGCGGCGTTCCAGGAACATACTGACAACGCCGTCTCGAAGACCGTCAACTTCCCGAACAACGCTACCGTCACGGATGTGGAGAGAGTCTACCTCATGGCCTACAAGCTCGGATGCAAGGGCGTGACGGTCTATCGGTACGGAAGCAGGGACGACCAGGTCCTCAGCGTAGGCGAGAAGGAGTCCAACGCGACGGATGAAGACGACGAGGCGAAGGAGGATTCCCGCGCGCCCAGGCCCAGGCCGTACCTGACAAGGGGAACGACCCAACGTATCGAGACGGGGTGCGGACATCTTTACGTCACGATAAACGAGGACGAGAACGGGCTCTGCGAGGTGTTCACGCAGATGGGCAAGTCGGGCGGATGCACGGCGTCGCAGTCCGAGGCGATCGGGCGCCTCCTGTCGCTCGCCCTGAGATCAGGCATCGAGCCAGAGTCCATAGTGAAGCAGCTGAGAGGGATACGATGCCCGTCGCCGTTGTGGCAGCCAGGTGGCATGGTGCTGTCATGCAGCGACGCGGTCGCCAAGGCTTTGGAGCGGTACGCCAAGGAACGGACCGTTTCGGCAGGAGCGGGCGTACTGTCGGAAGAACCAGTCCCACAGAAGCAGAACCATGTCGACAAGGGAGAGGTGTGCCCCGAGTGCCCGGAATGCGGGAGCATGGTCGAATACGTGGAAGGATGCGTGGTGTGCCGGACCTGCGGGTACTCACGCTGCTGGTAGAACAAGAAGAGGGAATGAGAAGCTACCGGCCCCGCGGGGTGCAGGGGCCGGAGCGGATTTATTTTTCGGGCCTGCCAAAGAGACTTATCTCATAGCGATTATTACAGGCAGGTGAAGGGGGGTTTCAAACGGCCAAGGTGTTGATGATAAACGGGAGTCCGAGGAAGGACGGCAACATGGATGCCATGATGAATGCTGCTGAGGAGGTCCTGAGGCACGAGGGCGTGGAGGTGGAACGAGTCTCCCTTGCGGAGAGGGATGTACGGCCGTGCAACGCGTGTGACGCCTGCTACGATGATCACTGGGACTGCCCCATTGACGACGATGCAATCCCGGTGTTGAAGAAGATGGTGAAGGCCGATGGCATATTGATGGGATCTCCTGTGTACTTCGGAGGGGTCACCGCTCAGCTGAAGGCCCTCATGGACAGATCGATAATGCCGTATCAGGAGTCGGAGCTGAAGGACAAGGTGGGCGGAGCGCTCAGCGTCGCCGGGGCAACCCACGGAGGCCAGGAGCTCACGATCACCCAGATAGCGATCTACTTCATGACGCACGACATGCAGCTGGCGAACGCCGGTGGAGGAGGCTACGGAGCCATGGGCACCGCCAACGATAAAGGAGATATGGCGAAGGACGAAGAAGGGTTGGAGTCCGCCAAGGCGCTGGCTGCGCGTATGGCCCATCTGCTTAAGGCGAAAGGTCTCTGACATCGTGACGAGTGTTTTCCGCACGGCAAACTCCCATACTACGTGTATCCAAAACGGTACTCTATCACTGATGGCCATGGCGGTCTGTGGGTGATCGGAAGCCCGATGCATCGTCCGGGCATGTGGCCTCGGGGACGGCGATTGAGCATACCATTGGCTGCATGCGATGCCGGCCACTTCCGGTTCTCTCCACGTGGAAGTGATATACGGAATGAACACAATCAAGGTTGTCTCCTCAAGGCCAGGAGGGAAAAGGAATATGACGACTGAGAAGCAGTTCATCAGCGCGCTCAAGGCGGGATACGGAGTCGACTCATACTTCTCTGTGGCGTACAAGAAGCCAGTCACCGAATACAAGTACGGACACATGTTCGAATTCAGGGCCGCCGATAGGACGGGGCAAGTTACGGTGAAGTACTGGGGAGGAGGCGACCGGGAGAGAGTCAAGGAGATTCATAATTCCATAGAGCGAGGCGGCGTAGTACATGTCATAGGCGAGGCAGGAGAGTACCGAGATCAGCTTGAGATATCCGTCAGCGAGAAGGACGGCGGGGTAATCGAAAGGCTGGGTCCAGAGGA
Organism: Thermoplasmata archaeon; assembly: GCA_041550275.1. Lineage (GTDB taxonomy): Archaea > Thermoplasmatota > Thermoplasmata > UBA10834 > UBA10834 > UBA10834. The sequence continues at coordinate 13,264 of JBFEPA010000011.1, forward strand.
CTACGACGCGTCCACCTTGCTTGCGGCAATAGAAGGCATCGACGAGATGAAAGAGCGGATTATTCAACTGGTTCAAACCGTTGAGGAGCCGCACCTCAACAGGCTGCTTACAGATCTGTTTGGGAACGAGGAGTTCATGGAGTCGTTTAGCACATGCCCTGCGTCGGTCCAATTCCACTCTGCGGCAGTCGGTGGGCTGCTGAACCACACCCTGACCGTGGCGGAGATCTGCTCGAAGATGCTCCTCCTGCAGTCCGGGCTGGACAGGGACCTCGTGATTGCGGGGGCGCTGCTGCATGACATCGGGAAAACGCGAAGCTATGCGGTGGCCGCCAACACCAGCCACACACCTGAAGGCAACCTGATAGGGCACCTCGTCATAAGCTACGAAATCCTGATCGAGAGGATTCGCTCAATCGACGGGTTCCCGGAAGACCTGGCACTGAAGCTCAAGCATGTGATATTGTCACACCATGGCAGGAATGAGTGGGGGTCGCCTGTCGAGCCGATGATGCCCGAGGCCCTTCTGGTACACATGGCAGATGACATGGACGCGAAGCTGAACTACATGGTCTCCAGGCGCGAGGAGGCGGTTTCCGACGACGACTGGACCTGGGACAGAAGGCTTTCCAGGCTGATCTACCTCAAATGACCGGTTATGATCCTCCGGCAGGCGAATGCCTGTACAACAATGGGCAACGATGCTGGAAAGGGCTATATATTGTACCGGATATCAACTTCCATTCAGGACCAAGGAGGGTAAGAATTGAGATCGATACGCACGACGCTGTCACCCGAGGAGATGCCTAGGAAATGGTACAACATACTGCCGGACCTGCCCAAGCCGCTGCCGCCACCGCTGAACCCGGCGACGAAGGAGCCCATATCACCGTCGGACCTCGAAGTCATATTCCCGAAGTCGCTCATAGCCCAGGAGATGTCGGCTGAGAGCTACATCGACATACCCGAAGAGGTGCTCGACGCATACATGATGGTCATGCGGCCCAGCCCGCTCCAGAGAGCCGTTAGGCTCGAGGAGAAGCTCAAGACCCCCGCGAAGATATACTTCAAGCGCGAGGACTTGTCTCCGGCGGGAAGCCACAAGACCAACACCGCCCTTGCCCAGGCATACTACAACAAGAAGGAGGGTGTCGAGCGGCTGACGACAGAGACCGGCGCAGGACAGTGGGGATCCGCCCTCAGCCTGGCTTGCAGCCATTTCGACATGAAGTGTCAGGTATACATGGTCAGGGCGAGCTACGACCAGAAGCCATACAGGAGAGAGGTCATGCGGCTGTTCGGGAGCGAGGTGTTCCCGTCTCCGAGCGACCAGACCGATTTCGGCAAGTCGCTTCTGGCCAAGGACAAGAACCACCCAGGCTCGCTCGGCATTGCGATCAGCGAGGCTCTCGAAGCCTGCGTCAAGGATGGCAAGGCGAAGTACAGCCTCGGAAGCGTCCTCAACCATGTGATGCTACATCAGACGATCATCGGACAGGAGACGATGCTGCAGTTCCAGAAGCTCGGCGAGAAGCCGGACTACTTAGTGGGCTGCGTCGGAGGAGGCTCCAACTTCGCAGGATTCACTTTCCCGTTCGTAGGACAGAAGGTGAAGAAGAAGCTGGACACCGAGTTCGTAGCGGTCGAGCCCACATCCGTGCCCACGCTGACTGGAGGCAAGTACGAGTACGACTTCGGCGACACGGCCGAGATGACGCCCCTGCTGATGATGTACACGCTGGGACACGCCTTCGTGCCTTCACCTATCCACGCAGGTGGGCTCAGGTACCACGGCGCTGCCCCAACAGTCAGCGCGCTGGTTAACGAGGGCATCGTCAAGCCCGTTTCATATGAGCAGAAGGAGGTCTTCGACGCAGCAGCCCTATTCGCCCGGCAGGAAGGCATCATTCCTGCACCCGAGACGAGCCACGCGATCAAGGCGGCTGTGGACCTGGCGCTCGAGGCGAAGAAGAACAACGAGGAGAAGATCATCGCGTTCAACTTCTCGGGCCACGGCCTGCTAGACCTTGCCGGCTATCAGTCATACCTCGACGGCACGTTGACCTGACCGGCTATAATGTTGACTGCGGCATGACGCGGCCAAAGCCGCATGTGAATCATGAGAAGTAACACTCTTGGTCGTGTCGCAGGTTCCTCGAGGATGCTCTGAACTCGGGACGCTCGAGAGCTCTCTCCAGCTGCGTGTTCAGATCCCTCTCGAGGCGCTCCTGCTTCGATTCGAAGTACTCGAGTTTGAGCAAGTCGGCAGTCTCCGATGAGTATTGCTGCATGCCGAACAGTATGACCGACGAGGCGTCCGCAGACCGGGATACCATGCCTATGGGAACGGGCGAGCCGTGCCTCGATGCGGCCGCAAGGTCCGGACTGTTCGAGCCGACCTCGCCCCCGACTGCGATCATGCTGCCGCGGGCAATCTCGGCGGCTTTGATCTGGTAGATCGTGTCGTCGGAAAAGAGAAAAGTGTCGTAGAAGCCTTTCACATGATCTCTTCCGGTGAGAGCGCGCCACTGGTGTCTCTGGCTGCTGGAGTCATACTGCTTCTTGAGAAGCCTCATCAGCTGGTCTATGCCGAGGACCTCCATATGACACCTCCTCCGGAACCGCCTGTGCCGCTCAGTCCACACAGTGCAGGGCATACACCTGCGACATTCATCTGTAGCTCTCGCCAGTAATCCTCTCGAACATGTCTATGTACAGTTCGGATATCTCGTCAATCTTGTCGGCGGGCAACGCGGGCATCTTGGGCTCGGCC
>JBFEPA010000012.1:0-15950 GCA_041550275.1 Thermoplasmata archaeon
ATATACGTCCTCTGCGGAGACGGCGAGATGGACGTCGGCGAGACCTGGGAGGCCGCCATGCTCGCGTCGCACTACAAGCTGGATAATATCACGATGTACATCGACAGGAACAAGCTGCAGCTCGACGGCCCGACGGAGAAGATCATGTCGTTGGAACCACTGGGCGACAAGTGGAAATCGTTCGGTTGGCACGTGATCGAGATCAACGGCCACAGCATGAAGGAGATAATTCAGGCGACGAACGAGGCGAGGGGCATAAAGGGCAGGCCGACGGTCATCATATGTCACACCATCAAGGGCAAGGGTGTGAGCTACATGGAGGGCTCATTGCACTTCCACGGGAAGGCGCCTAGCGACGACGAATACAAGCAGGCTATGAAGGAGCTGGGGGTGGCCAGGTAATGACCTGGAAGTGGGAGAGCCAGAGGAAGCAGTACGGGAACGCCCTCGTCGAGCTCGGAAAGGAGAGGAGCGACATAGTCGTCCTCGACGCCGACCTGTCGAGCTCTACGAGAACTGCGGATTTCGCGTCTGCCTTTCCAGAGAGATTCTTCAACTGCGGCATCGCTGAGCAGAACATGATAGACACCGCAGCCGGGCTGGCAGCATCTGGCAAGACGGTCTTCGTGTCCACTTTCGCAGTGTTCGGCACCGGGAGATGCTACGACCAGATAAGGCAGTCCGTGGCGTATCCGAAGCTGAACATCAAGATCGTCGCGTCTCACGCAGGCATAACCGTCGGGGGCGACGGGGCCTCACACCAGATCATCGAGGACATCGCGCTCATGCGCGTGCTCCCCAACATGTCCGTCATCGTACCGGTCGATTCGAACGAGACATACAAGGTTGTCAAGACGGTGGCCAAGTCCACCGACCCAGTCTATGTACGCATAGGCAGAGCGGATGTGCCGACTGTGACCGACAGGGACACGCCTTTCGACATGAGCAAGGCTACGGTCATGCGGGACGGCGATGATGTCACGCTAATAGGCTGTGGAATCATGGTCTCAAAGTGCCTCGAGGCAGCGGAGGAGCTGGCCAAGCACGGTATCGACGCCCGCGTCATCAACCTGCATACGATCAAGCCGCTCGACGAGAAGACGATAGTCAAGGCAGCGCGCGAGACCGGCGGCGTTGTCACTGCGGAGGAGCACTCGGTCATGATGGGCATGGGAAGCGCGGTTGCGATGTGCCTCGTGGAGAATTTCCACGTGCCCATGAAGCGCGTGGGTATACCCGATGTGTTCGGGGAGTCCGGCGCGTGCACGGAGCTGATGGAGAGGTACGGGCTGACGATGGAGAATATCGTCGAGGCAGCGCACGACGTGCTGAAGAGGAAGAAGTAGGGGCGGATCGAATGAAGATATTCATAGACACAGCGAATCTGGAGCACATCCGCGAGGTGAATAGCTGGGGCATTCTAGACGGCGTCACGACCAACCCGACGCTGGTGGCAAAGGAGGGCAAGGACTTCGGCGACATCATCAGGGAGATCTGCTCGGTCGTAGACGGGGATATTAGCGCGGAGGCCGTATCCATGGACTCTGACGGGATGGTCAAGGAGGCGCGCGAGCTCTCCAAGATGCACAAGAACGTGGTCGTGAAGATACCTATGACATCCGAGGGCCTCAAGGCCGTCAAGGTGTTGTCCGGCGAGGGCATACGGACCAATGTCACCCTTGTGTTCTCTCCGAACCAGGCACTCCTGGCGGCGAAGGCAGGAGCGACGTACGTCTCGCCCTTCGTTGGCAGGTTGGACGATATCAACCACACGGGCATGGACCTCGTGAGGGACATAGTGGCGATATTCGACGTCCACGGCTACGAGACGCAGGTCATCGCCGCGAGCATCAGGCATCCGCTCCACGTGACGGAGGCTGCGCTGGCAGGCGCCCATGTCGCCACCATACCATACGACGTCCTGAAGAAGATGCTGCGGCACAACCTCACTGATGAGGGGATAAAGCGGTTCCTGAAGGACTGGGAAACGGTCCCCAAGAAGTGATATCGTCGCACAGCCGCAGGCTCTACCATATGTACGGCGACGCGCTCGACCTGTCGAATCCCTTCACGAGGTCTATATCGTAGTCTTCCTTGGGTTCCCAGCCGTAGACGGGATACACGAGCTTGGGCACATACTTCGTCAGGCTCCTTGCGAGGTCAGTCACAGGATGGTCTGCGCCGAAGGTCTCGTTGCTGATCCTTGCGACCATTCTCCTTGCCTCAGCCTCATCCACCACTCCGAGCGCGTGCAGGTATTCGTGCAGCAGTATGTGGAAGATGTAGGGCTTGAACAACGCAGGGTCAGTCTCTCGTATTCTTGCCAGTGGCATGGAGTTGACGACGATGACGTTTGTCGCCACTGGATAGAATGCGCCGATGAAGCCGTCAGGCCCTCCGCCAAGGTTGGCGAGGCCAAGCATCAGCCCTCCCCTGCACATGCCGGTGCCCATGTCCACTGCTGCCTTCACCAGCTCGAAGATATCGACAATATCCTTTGCTCGCTCGAGCCTGTCCTGGAACGACGACTCACCCTTCATGTCCTATATCTCTGCATTTGCAAGGCTTTATGACCGTCGCTTAACGCATGGAAGGCAGGCTCGCCTGACAAACATGAAATACCGTCGATATCTCTTCCTCGCCCGTGCAGGCCGAAGTGCTTATCGTTGGAGCAGGCCCCGCAGGGTCCACCGCGGCGAGGGAGCTCGCTTCGAATCACGATGTGGTCCTCGCGGAAGAGCACATGGTCCCTGGCGAGCCCATCCAGTGCGCCGGCCTTGTGACCCCAAGAGGTGTGCCAGATTTCGCCCGCGGAAGCGTCATCGGTGCGGTTCGCGGTGCGAGGATACACTCACCATTGGGCTACACGCTCGAGATCGAGTCCCGCGAGCCTCGCGCGTTGGTTCTCGACCGCCGTCAGTTCGACACCATACTCTTCGAGAAGGCGATCGATGCTGGGACGAGGCCGCTCATGGGAACGAGGTTACGCAGCATCACTCTGGATGATTCGTCGGTCACTGCTATGACAGAGACGGCGCAGCCCGAGGCGAATAACATCGAGGCTCAGCTGGTGATTGGTGCAGATGGCCATCGCTCTGTCTGCAGGGATGTTGCAGGCCTTCGTCCCGCAAGGCACATGCTCCGAGGCCTTCAGCTGGAGCTTAAGGGCGCTGAACTGGACAGTGATTTCGTAGAGCTCTATATTGGCTCCAAGGTCGCCCCAGGGTTCTTTGCATGGGCGATACCCGCAGAGGACTACGCAAGGGTCGGACTCTGCACATGGGGTGAGGACCATCTCCCTGCGAGATTTCTGAAGAAGCTGATGTCAAGGCCGGAGTTCTCCAGCACGGTCGAAGTGTCACGATCGTCAGGCAGGATACCCATCGGCGCGGGGAAGACTGCTGTCGGCGAAAGGGTCATGCTCGTCGGCGACGCCGCCTGTCACGCGAAGCCGTTGTCCGGCGGTGGCGTGTACACGGGCATCAAGGGCGCGGAGCTATGCGCAGCAGTTGCTGCGCGATACATGTCAGGAGATGACGGTGTGCGCCTTATAGACTACGATGCACTCTGGAGGGGGTCGTTCGGTTCGGAACTGGCCAGAGCGTTCCGTATCCGGAAGGTGTTCTTGGCGCTTACGGACAACAAGATGGATCAGGCGCTTAGGATGTTCGACGACCCCGAAGTTCGCAGGCTGATAGAAGAGCGTGGTGACATAGACTATCCATCAGCGCTTTCTAAGAACGTGCTCAAACTGGCACCTAAGCTCGCGCAGTTTTCCCCTCAACTTATAAAATCGCTTCTCTAGCTTGGGATACCTGCCTGGATTGTCTAGAACGAAGTAGTACAGAGCCATGAATGACACAGAACAGCAGCCTACGACGAGGAGCGCGAGAGGCCATCTGGGGATGGGTATCTTGAGCCCAAAGGAGGAATCGGGTAGCAGGCCATCGACTCCCAGCTCGTTCATGTAGGCGACGTCGACTATGCTCTCCTCAGGATCGAACGACACCATATTGTCCCACTCCTCGTCGGTGAAGTAGCCCTTGGACTTCAGCACCACGGCTGTGTCGTTGTCATCGAAGTTGAAGGTCATGCTGAGGCGCACGAAGTAGGTGCTCTGCATGAAGTACGACCCATGAGGCGTGTCCCTCGAGGTCGATATCTCAAGCGATACGGTCTCTGTCGCGTCGATCCTCAGTATCCCTATGTCCACTACTTGTTCCGTCTGTCCATTCCCGAAGACTGGAGGGTTCTGGAATTCACCGTCGACATCCCGAAGCTCTTCCTGTGTTGCGTAGCGGTATATCCCCACGGTGATCACGACATTCTCCATCACGTCATCGGAGTCGTCGTATGGGTTCGACACGTCGAACGAGAATAATAGCGACTGCCCTGGAGCGACTGTCGGCGTGATGAAGTCGGAGAGCATGTTGTTTGCGTATTGGGGCGCTCCTGGGAGAGGCACGGACGCGCATGCGGCCCCCTGGACGACAATGAACGCGGCCACAGCGACGGCTGCCATACCCAGTTTCATACTGGGCGAGGAAACTCCCCCGTGCTTATATGTTTTTTCGCAGCGGGGCGGTCAGCGAGGCGCCTTCTCAGGAAGAAGCGTTTATACCATGCCCCATCTTTTTGGTTCCTCGTGAAAGGGCTCAAGGTCAGGAAGGAGGATGCAGAGAGGGCCAGGCGGATGCTTGCGCTCGAGGACCTCGGGGACACGACGAAGGAGATCGTCGAGCAGAATGACAGTGTGCTATTCCCGTTGAAGGCGTATCCGTCAGAGGACCAGCTGCGCGACCTGAAGGGTGAGGTCGTCGAGATGGACTTTCGCGACAGTGAGCAGAGGGAAGACCCGATAGATGGCGTCAGACGCGTGGCTAAGCTGCCTGATGACCTGAAGCCTCTCATACCTGAGAAGTGGGAACGGTTCGGCGACGTCCTCGTGATCCGCCTGCCGCACGAGCTCGACGACCACGAGGCCGTGGTGGCCGAGGCGTACGCCGAGATACTCGGGGTCAAGTCAGTGTTGAGAGACATCGGAGGGGTGGCTGGCGAGTTCCGGACGCCCGTCGTACGAATACTTCTGGGTTCGGACACCGTAGCGGTACACCGCGAGAACGGAGTACTCTTCAAGTTCGACGCAGCGAAGATAATGTTCTGTGGCGGCAACACGGACGAGCGTGTGCGCTCATCCAAGATCAAATGCGACGGCGAGACGATCATCGACATGTTCGCTGGCGTAGGATACTTCTCGATTCCGATAGCAGTACATCAGAGCCCTCGACGTGTAATCGCATGCGAACTCAACCCCGAGGCGTACCGATATCTCGTTGAGAACATCGAACTCAACTCCGTCGGCAAGATCGTCGAGCCAGTATTGAGCGACAACCGTGACCTTGAGGGAGAGTCGGTGGCCGACCGCGTGTTTATGGGATATGTGAAGACGACCCACGAGTACCTGCAGACCGCTATGCGCCTCATAAAGGACGGCGGTATCCTGCATTATCACGAGACGTGTCCATGCGAACTCCTTCCGGAAAGGCCGATAGAGCGCCTCGAGTCCGCCGCTGGCGAGGGAGGTTTCGAGCTGCTGTCCCTCAGGCAGGTAAAATCGTACTCTCCTGGCGTGAACCATGTGGTGGCAGAAGCCAGGATAATCAAACGCGGATGACTTCCTCCGTCACGCCGGCTTCTCTCATGAATGCGACGAACGCATCGTGATGTGAATCTGGGTCGGAGCTGTTCAGCAGCTTGGAGGCGTACTTCTTCAGATGCTTGCCGAACTCCTTCTCCTCCTTGGTGAACTTCCACTCCCTGGTCGTTATCCCAAGGGAGAGGTCGAACGCGTACGCGATGGATCTCGTTCTGTGGTCTGCCGATGACTCGACATCGAGTGCTGTGCTGACTGACGAATGGCCGCCCGTCTTGTACGCCCTCGCTATGTCGTCGACGAATGTGCCGTAAGTCGATAGGTCCTTGTATCGCGGGATCTTGGCCGATGCGACCTCATGATCCGCCCTCTTCGCTGCTCTCCGTATGGCCTTGAGCGGTGAAGCGACTCCTTCGTCGCTGTCATCGAAGTACTTCTCGGCAAGGTCCGTTGATACTACCGCGCTGAGCGAGTCAATACCGTGAGCTTTCCAGTACACTGACATCAGCTTGTTGATGGTGTCTCCGCTCTCAATCACGACGGGGTGTTTGACGCCTGACAACAGCCCCCTGAGAGCCTTCGCCTCTATCTCGTCGCTAGTGAGGTCATCGATGAACGCTTCCATGTCGGAGCCGAAGCACCTATCCCCCCTCACAAACACCTTGTCCGTCCGACGCCTAAGTCCGGACTTGATGGTCTCCATGTGCTTCTCGATGAGCTCCTTGTCGCCTATCTTGCCCGACGAGTAGTCGTCCAGGAGCTCCTTGTCGATAGGCTCGTTCAGCAGGTCCGGGGTGTTGTCGCCGCCTCCGGCGCTGCAAAGCGGTCTTACAATCGAAATGGCGATGCTGTCCAGGACGTCTGGAACCGCCATGCCCTCCGCAATCTTCGAGAGCACGTTCTTCGCCTTGATCGCGCACTGGTCGCACAGCAGGATGGAAATGTCCGACCCCATCCACCTGTACTCGATATGCTGCGTCGATACGGGGTCGTGAGGGCAGCAGAGAGTGTTCCCTTCAGCCCTGGTGGCCCCGACGGTCTGAGCAGCGGAGCGGATGTACTCCTCTGGAGGCTTGGGCTCGCGCCCTGTGCATATGAAGCTGTCTCCGAACGAGTAGAAGTGCAGCCGGCCCTTCTTGACGAGGTCCAGAACGGCCAGCACCCGCCACCGAGGAGAATCGTAGTGCTGCACGCCTATGAGCTTCTCTCTGGAGGTCTTGCCCCTGAGAGCGAATGTCGCGGTTCCCCTGGGGTACTTCGCCGAGGCGAGGTACGGCGCCTTCTTGTCGTGCGCCAGCCCAACGGTCGCCGCGTATGCCCTCGCGAGCTTGTCGCCCTTCCGCGACAGCTTGGCCAGCTTATCGGGGTTGTCCTTGAAACGCGATACTCGCTCGAGGTGCATGCGCGTCCGTACGAATGGACACACCCTGCACTTCTGGTCGCAGGTCGGAAGAATCAGCTCATAGTCTTCCTTGAGCGCTTCCGCCTTGGCTAGAAGGTCCTTCTCGCGTACCTTCGACGTGATGCGCGCGTTGACTTTGAACCTCATCCTCTTCTTGTCGATTGGCATGGGACAGTGACTCCCATAATGCGCTTTCCTTTTAGGCTTTTCCCAGATACTGGTCGATACCTGACTGCGCGTAAGGGCTGAAAAGATTTTTAGTCTGGCCGCTCCATAGGGAGGCCAGCTGGAAGCGGATGGGGCATATGTCTCAAGACGAGGAGTTCGCGAAAGGCTTTCTCAAGGGGTTCAGCGAGGGCCTCACGGACGCCTGGGACGAGATCATCAGGCTATCTACGAAGGGTTACACATCCAGAGAACTCCAGATAATGGCGAAAACCAGGAAGTCTATGCTCGCCGACAAGGTGAGCCAGAAGGCGGCCGAGATAGAGAGGATGATCGGCAAGAAGATATTCGCCGATGACTCCTCGCGCGACGAGACCCCCTCCAAGGGTGTGGAGCTCCTTCCCGGTTGGAGCTATGTGGTTCGGGAGGAACGCCCCGATAAGAGCTTCGCGCTTTTCACGAAGCTGTTGTCGAGCGGCGGCAAAGGCCTCTGCATATCGCGCACTCATCCGGAGCAGCTCAAGCAGAAGTACGGGTTCGAGGCGCAGAGCCTGTGGTTGACCAAGACGGAGTCCGCCAACGGCTCGGTCACCGAGGGCGAGTTCGAGTACGTCTCGCCCAATAACCTTGCTCGCCTCGCATCGGCCGTGAGGGACTTCCTTGCGAAGAACGAGAACGGAGCCGTCATAATCGAGGGGCTGGAATATCTCAACACCCAGAACGACTTCAAGAGCGTGCTGAAGTTCGTCCAGCTGATAAACGAGCAGGTCGTCCTCGACAAGGGTTATCTGTTCATCCCGGTGGACAGGGCGACGATGGACCCGCGGGAGTTCTCCCTCGTAGAGAGGGAGATGAGCCAAATGGTGTGAGACCTCTCGCCTTCTTTTGAGAATGGAGTCAGCGGGTACAGTAATCGGAACCGCAACCGAGAACACAATCGTTGATGGGAGGTGCTCCCGCCGGGATTCGAACCCGGGTGTCCAGCTCGAAAGGCTGGAATGATTGACCGGACTACACTACGGGAGCTTGGCAGAGTGGCCTCGTTCAGCCGAGCTATGGCCTGTCTGTATTTAATGATTCTTCGGACGCCATCGGGGCACACGCGCATGCCCAACATGGGCCAAAGCCTTTAAAGTCGTCCCTGGGGATTCGCCTCCTACATGGACTCACCGAAGGAGAAGCCCACAATCGCGGAGATGACGAGGAAGTACATCGACCGCCATCCTAGCGTGCGGGACTGCATCAGCAAGGACCTCGTCAACTTCTCATCCCTGGCGAGACTGATCATGAAGGAGACGGGCGTGAAGCACGAGGAGGCCGTCCTCGCGGCGAGCAGGAGGTACGCCGCTAAGCTGTCGAAGACGGACTTCGAAGGCGCCATCATGGAGGTCTTCCAGGAGAGTCGTCTGGAACTCAAGACGAGGATAAGCATCGTCGTCGCCAAGAACGAGTGGATCGTGCTGAGGAACCTCGAGGAGATCGTGAAGAAGATCCTGACCGAGAAGAGCACGATGCAGGTTATGCAGAGTACAAACGGCATAACTGTCGTATCGGAAGACAAGCACCTGCCAGCCATATCGAAGGCCATCGGGCAGGACTACATCATAAGCATAAGGCAGAACCTGGCAGAGATAACCGTCCGCAGCCCTTCCAGGATCGAGAACACCCCTGGCGCGTTCGCCTATCTGATATCCATGCTGTCGGAGCAGGGGGTCAACTTGCTAGAGGCTATAAGCTGCTACACAGACACGATATTCCTAGTCAACAGGGAGGACATGATGCGTGCGTTCGACATACTGTCCGCGTGCATCGAGGACAGAGTCGTCTCCAACAACGGATGATATGTCATTGCGATAGGAGCTCGTCAACGGAGTCCGTATCGTGCTGCATTCCCCTGAGTGCATCCTTGCTTGCGCTCACTGCCGTGGCGGCCTTTTCCATCTGCTGCTTCACACTGGCGGTAGCTGTGCCACCCTCCGCGCTGCGCCTCTCCACGGCCTTCTCCAGCGTGAGGAAATCGAGCTCGCCTATGTCCAGCTTCTTGGAGTGAGCAGCCAGCTTCTCCTCCGCCAGCTCCTTGAACCTGTCCTCGTCCCCGTCCGCCTGTGCTGCAAGCTCCTTGACCAATCCGTGGGCCGCCCTGAAAGGCATCCCACGGGTTGTGAGGAAATCGGCGAGGTCGGTCGCGGTCATCAACCCGGCCTCGGCCGATTGCCTCATCCTCACCTTGTCGAACTCCAATTCTCCCAGGAACTGTGTGAGGGCATGGAGCGAAGCCCCAACGGTGTCGAAAACATCGAAGAGGTTCTCCTTGTCTTCCTGGAGGTCGCGGTTGTACGCGAGGGGAAGAGATTTCAGCAAGGTGAGGATCGTGAACAGGCCACCTAGAACCCTCCCGGACTTGCCGCGCACAAGCTCAGGTATGTCCGGGTTCAGCTTCTGTGGCATCATGCTGGAGCCGCCTGACAGCTCCTTGGGCAAACGGACGAATCGGAACTCCTGGGACGACCAGAGTATGAGCTCCTCGCAGATGGATGTCAGATGGATGGACAACATGGACGCGGCGAACGCCGCCTCCGCTACGAAATCCCTGTCCGATACGGCATCGAGTGAGTTCTGCGTGACGCCGTTCATCCGCAGCAGTCCCGCAGCGGTCGACCTGTCTATTGGGAAGGCGGTACCGGCGAGCGCGCCTGACCCCAGAGGGGAGAGGTTCGTTCGTCTGTAACAGTCCGAGAGCCGCTCGACATCGCGCTGGATCTTCCAGAAGTGGGACATCAGATGATGCGACAGCAGCACGGGCTGGCCGTGTTGGAGATGTGTATACCCTGGCATGATGGCGTCCATGCCGTCGCCCGCCATCCAGATCAGTGTCTCCTGGAGCTCCGTTGCCTCTTCCATCAACTCTGCTAGGCTCTCACGGACGTACAGCCTCATATCGAGGGCCACCTGGTCGTTCCTGCTCCTTCCTGTGTGCAGCTTCGCCCCCGCCTCGCCTATCCTCCCGGTCAGCGAGCTCTCGATGTTCATGTGCAGGTCTTCGAACGAGGAGTCGAACTCGAACTTCCCGGACCTGATCTCCGCGGCGATCTTCTTGAGCCCTTCCGTTATCTGCTCCAGGTCGCCCTTGGATATGATGTCAGCGTCTGCGAGCGATTGCGCATGCGCAATGCTGCCTGCTATGTCGTACCGCCACAGCCTTCTGTCGAATGCGACAGAAGAGGTGAACCCGAGGAACACGTCATTTGCAGGCGCTTGAGTATTCCTCTTTGACCGCGATCTCATTGATCACACCATTCCCGTTCTTCGCCAAGTTAACCGTGCTCGCGACCTTCATGGGCAGCCCCCACACGTAGATGAAGCCCTTCGCGGCGGAGTGGTCAAACTCGTCCGACTTCTCGTATGTCGACAAGCTGATGTTGTACAGCGAGTACGGCGACTCTCTTCCCACGACCACCGCGCTGCCCTTGAACAGCTTGATCTTGATAGTGCCCGTCACATTCTGCTGGGTCTTGTCAATGAACGCGTCCATCGCGAGGCGTAGCGGCGAGAACCACAGGCCGTCGTAGACCAAGTTCGCGTAGTGCTGCTCCATCGCCTTCTTGTAGTGCATGAGGTCCTTGGGCATCACAAGGCTCTCGAGATCCTGGTGCGCCTTCGTCAGTACGATAGCCGCAGGTGCCTCGTAGACCTCTCTCGACTTGATCCCAACGAGCCGGTTCTCGATGTGGTCTATCCTTCCGACTCCGTGGTTCCCCGCGATATCGTTCAGAGCGGTTATCAGCTCGAGCGGCTCCATCGCGGCTCCGTTGAGGCTGACAGGCTCTCCCTCGCAGAATCCGATCTCCACGTATTCGGGCGTGTCAGGCGATGTGTCGACGCCGTTCGTCCATTCGAATATGTCCTCAGGTGGTTCCTGCCAGGGGTCTTCCAGGACGCCGCACTCTATCGCCCTGCTCCAAACACTCTCGTCGATGCTGTAAGGAGCTTCGCACGTGACCGGTATCGGCACGCCGTTTTCCTTGGCATACGCTATCTCCTCATCCCTGGACATCCCCCAGTCTCTTGTCGGTGCCAGGATCGATATATCAGGAGCGAGTGCCATGATCGAGACCTCGAACCTGACCTGGTCGTTGCCCTTGCCGGTGCAGCCATGAGCTATCGTGTCGGCTCCCAGTCTGCGGGCCATGGACACGAGCCGCTCGACCATCAGCGGCCGCGCTAGCGCCGTGCCCAGCGGGTAGTTGCCCTCGTAGAGCGCATTGGCCTTCAACGCGGGGATGATGTAGTCCTCGGCGAACTCCTTCTTGGCGTCGATGACCCATGCGCGCGAGGCGCCTATGATCTTAGCCCTCCTCATAGCCTCCTTGAGGTCGTCCGATTGACCGACATCTACGGTCACGGCGACAACCTCGCAGCCGTACTTCTGCTTCAGCCAGTGGATGGCCACTGACGTGTCCAGGCCGCCGGAGTACGCGAGCAGAATCTTCTTCTGCTCCTTTTCTTTCGAAGGGCTTTCCATGTGTTTCGCCTCGGATGCGTCCGAGGCATGTGCGCGTATATGGGGGTGGTGACACGCTGCAAACAGCACGGCCTACAGTCTGTCCGGTTTTGGACACAATCGGTCCTTGCAGGGTCGCGCAATGCGCCCCAATCCACGTGTCTGGACACGTCTGTTTGAATCCCATTAGCCTTAAGTATACGCACAATGTTACTTCGACCAGCGGTTTGATCACTTGCCACGTATCGAAGAGAAGTTATCCAGGGAAGGCGACGGTGTAGTCGTCGGCGAAGGGGACGAGATGGGCTTCGTCAGGGTCCGGCTGCCTCGACGTAAGGACGGCGAGATGTTCGGCATAGCTGACCAGCTGCTCGGCGCTTCCAGGATAAGGGTGATGTGCGCCGATGGCAAGCACAGGATGGGGCGCATACCTGGCAAGATCAAGAAGCGCATGTGGATCAGGGAGGGCGACCTGGTCATCGTGCAGCCGTGGGAGTTCCAGGATGAGAAGGCGAACATCCTATACAGGTACACCAAGACACAGGCGATGTATCTGAGCAGGAAGAAGATGATCCCCAAGTCGATCGACGTTTTCTGAGGGTCTCGAGGGGGCGTCGTCTTGAGTCGCGATGTTGGTTTCCGGGAGTTTCAGAACAAGCTCGAGCGCGAGCGTGATTCGTGGAGGATGCGAAGGAAGGACTCCGAGGACAGGAAGACCTATGACGAGGTCTTCGACAAGGAGAACCTGATGCGCGTCTACAAGCTGTTCTCCGACGGCGTCATCGACCAGATAGACTACCCAATATCGACCGGCAAGGAGGGCAATGTGTTCCGCGCGACGACCTCGGATGGAGCGCCTCTTGCGCTGAAGATATATAGGACGTCGACCGCCACGTTCAAAGACATGGCCAGGTACATCGCAGGCGACCCCAGGTTCAAGGGGGTGTCGCGCAACAGGCGCAAGCTGATAATGGCCTGGGCGTCGAAGGAGTACAGGAACCTGCAGAGGTTCCGCGATGCGGGCGTGAGAGTTCCCAGGGCCATTGCGTGTCACAAGAACATGATAGTTATGGAGTACATCGGCTCCGACGCAGGGCCTGCCCCGATGATGCGCAATGTGGACCTCAGCGACCCCGCAGATGTCGCTGAGACCATCCTGGGCTATGTCAGGGTGGCGTACCAGAAGGCAGAGCTCGTGCACGGAGACCTCAGCGAGTTCAACGTGCTCATGGACGACGATGTGCCTGTGCTCATCGATGTCGGTCAGGCGGTCCTCCTCGACCACCCGATGTCGGAGGAACTACTCGTCAGAGACATGGGGAACATCGCAAGGTTTTTCAGAAAGTACGGTGTGGGCATCGATGTCGAACAGGAGCTCCGGGAGATAAGGAAGCGATGACCCGACAATCAGTGAAGGTACCAAAGGAACGCATCGGCGTCCTCATAGGCAAGGAGGGCGAGGTCAAGGCGAAGGTCGAGAAGCAGACGGGAGTGAGGATACTTGTCGACTCTCAGGAGGGCGACGTCACCGTCGACTACTCGAAGGCGAAGGACCCGTCCGCCGTCCTGTCAGTAACGGACTTCGTCGTCGCCGTCGGTCGGGGCTTCTCGCCTGAGAAGGCCATGATGGTGCTTGACGACGATTGGTACCTGGAGGTCATCGATATACGGGAGTACGTGGGGAAGAAGCCGGCCCATATCGCCCGCATGCGCGCCCGCGTGATCGGTACGAAGGGCAAGACAAGGAGGCTGTTCGAGGAACTCACGGGCGCCTACATGAGCGTATACGGCAACACGGTCGCTCTTATAGGCGACACATTCCAGCTGGATGTTGCGAGGAAGGCCCTGGACATGCTTCTCTCCGGCAGCGAGCACTCTGCAGTCTATCGGTTCCTCGAGGGGAAGCGGGCAGAGATCAAGATCGACGGCATGGGCTTCTGACGGATGGCGTCGGCAGGCTATCAGCACGATTGATATATGATGTCGGCGCTTTTCAGGCTGGATGTCTCAGGATATCAGACTCAATGTCAGAGCGGACCTGGACAGTATCCCGTCGGCCGCTGATTGCGGCCTTGAGGGCATGGCCCTCGCAAGATTCCTCGTCGCTCACACCGTCCTGCGTATCTGGACCAGGATGGCCCTCACGACCGGTCAGAAGCTGAGGATGTCTCCGTCGCAGTACGACCTGGGCGTATACAAGGGCAAGATGAACTGGATCATCAACGAGGGCGCCCTCGATGGCGTGGACAGGTTCGAGATTTCAGGAGGCCGCGGCAAGGAACATGCGCTTGTCGGGGAGGCGTATGAGATGGACGGCGTTGCCCGGGCAAAGATACTGTTCTCGTTCCAGGGGAACGAGGGAGAGGGGGGTACGCCGGTTTTCGTCACATACCTCGCCTATGACCAGAGCGTCAAGGACTTCGACGCTCCCGCGTTGGCCGCGATCCTCGGCCCAGCCATGTCGAAATGGGCGGATTCGGTAGCGGCCGGGAGCGAGGAGCTCCTTTGGGACTACTCGAAGGAGCACTTCGAGTGCGTTGGCCTGTGACGCCTCTCGCTCGATGAGTGAAGTCAGATAACGATAAATACCCGCTCGGCGTCCGCCAACATGCATCATGTCCGAGAGGCTCGAGATCGCAGGGCGAGCGCTGGAGCGCCCCTTGTGCAACCACTGCCTTGGAAGGCTGTTCGCAACGGTCTCCACTGGTTTGTCCAACAAGCAGAGAGGAGCGATTGTCAGATTGATATCTGCGCGTGGAGGCCGTCCTCCGATGGATGAGGACTGCATCGTCTGTCGCGGCCTCTTCTCCGAGGTCGACAAGTTCGCAAAGCTGGCGCTGCGCACGTCGGAGTCGTTCGAGCACGCGAACTTCCTCGTAGGGTCGAAGATTGACGCCGACATAACCGAGGCAGAGGAGCAGCTATGGGTGGATGTCGGCGCCCGCGAGGTTGAGTCGATAAAGAGCGAGGTGAACCGCGAGATAGGCAAGAGGATCGAGTCGTCCTCTGGCCTGCCTGTGGAGTTCGCCAATCCCGACCTGGTGTTCCTCGTCGATACGATGTTCGACGAGGTGACGGCCAACGTCGCCCCCCTGTTCGTGTACGGCCGGTATCGGAAGCACTCTCGCACGATCCCTCAGACTCGCTGGCCTTGCAGAGATTGTCGGGGCAAGGGCTGCCCGAGATGTGGCGGCAAGGGCAGGATGTACGACTCCAGCGTCCAGGACCTGACGGGCCCGGTCATCATGCGACACGCCGAGGGCGAGGAGGAGTTCTTCCACGGGATGGGCAGGGAGGACATCGACGCCCTGATGCTGGGGAACGGCAGGCCGTTCGTCGTCGAGGTGAGACGTCCTAGGAGGCGTGGCATCGACCTGAGGGCTGTCGAGCAGGAGATCAACACCTCCGCTGAAGGGGTCGTGGAGGTCTCAGGGCTGAGACAGTCCTCCAGGGACGAGGTGAGGGACATCAAGGAGGCGGCCAGTCCCAAGACCTACAGGGTTCGAGTCCGATTCCAGGCGGATTTCGACCACAGAAAGCTTAATGACATAGTTCGTGTATTGGCCGAAAAACCTATATGTCAGCTCACCCCAAACAGGGTGGCCCACAGACGAGCCAACCTGGAGCGGACAAGGACCGTCCGCAGAGTGGAGGTTGAGACGGTCACCGGCCGCGAGGCGGTGCTCGTCATAGAGGCTGACAGCGGCACCTATATCAAGGAGCTGGTCCACGGCGACGACGGCCGCACAAGGCCGAACGTGGCCGAGATCGTCGGCGTGCCCTGTGAGGTCACAGAGCTCGATGTGATATGGGTCGGAGAGAAGGGGGCTTGAGTAAATGGTCAAGGCTTCGAAGGGAGGAAGACGCAGGACGCGGAATGTCATGCAGAAGCGTGCGAGAGACAGAGGGCTCTCTACAATCACGAGGTCGTTCCAGAAGTTCGAAGTCGGTGAGAAGGCCAGTGTACGTCTCGACCCAAGCATACACAAAGGACTGCCGCATGCGAGGTTCCACGGACGCACTGGCGTGGTCGTGGGAAAGCAGGGGAACGCATACGTGCTCGATGTGCGCGATGGTGGAAAGACCAAGCGCATAATCGTCAAGCCAGAACATCTCAGCAAGGCGGGATGAGCCGAGGCTGGTGCATTTTCATGGAAGACAAGAAGATAGCCGCTCTGGCTGAGGTAAAGGAGATTCTAACGCAGAGACAGGACGAGCAGGAGCTCACG
>JBFEPA010000013.1:0-15899 GCA_041550275.1 Thermoplasmata archaeon
ACCGATCTACATACTCCTCGTTGGCCGCGCGACGACGAATGTCGATGGCGAACGGCTTCCGTACAGGACGTGCGCGATGAAGGCGGCCTATTCCTACCTCCAGAATACCTGCAAGAGCCTCGATGTGGACTGGGGCGTCGTTCTCGACTGCATGATAAGCCAGGGAAGCGTGGACTTGAGGGGTGTCTACGAAACGCAGCGCAAGCTCGCCAACGACACCTCGTTCGGAGTGGGGTTCGCGCCATTGAGCGAGACTGAGACGATCACGCTCGAGACCGAGAGGTTCATAAACGGCAAACTGTGCGGGGAGCTTCCCGAGATAGGAGAGGACGTCAAGGTCATGGCTTATAGGAACGGGTCCAAGATCAACATCACGATTGCGGCCGCCATGGTCTCTTCCAAGGTGCCCGATAAGGGGCACTACAAGAGTGTCGTCGAGCAATGCACTGAGAGGGTAGCCGATTTCGCCACTGGCTTCACCGAGCGTGAGCTGTCAGTCGACGTCAACACCGCCGACGACTACGACAAAGACATCTACTATCTCACAGTCTCCGGACTGTCGATGGAGAACGGCGACGATGGCTCCGTTGGCAGAGGCAACCGAGCGAACGGCCTCATCACACCAATGCGCCCGATGAGCATGGAGGCGTCGGCCGGAAAGAACCCTGTGACGCATGTCGGCAAGCTGTACAACATCCTGTCAACTCAGGTGGCGCAGAAGATATGCGAAATGGCCGGCGGCGACATCCTCGAGGTGCACACGAGGATACTGTCCCAGATCGGCAAGCCCATCGATTACCCGCAGGCGGCGAGTGCGAATATCATATACGCGCCCAACGTGGACAAGGCGAAGCACGAGCGCGAGGTGCGAGCGATCTACGACGAGATGCTGAAGAACATCGACGACCTCACGATGCAGATCGTCGAAGGCAAGGTAACGGTATTCTGAAAAGACTGCCAGCGCAAACGGCTGGGCTTCACTCGAGCTTCTTCAGCTGTTCCTCTCGCTCCTTCAGTATCTGAGCCAGCTGAGCCAGCTCCTCCTCGATGCCGTGCATGCGCCCCCACTCTTCCTCGAGGCGCTGCTCGTCCGTCCTGAGAGCCTCTTCCCGCTCTGCCAGGCGCAGGTAGGCGTCGTCTAACTGTGACTTGCGGTTCTCGAGCTCTGTCAGCGTCTTCTCGTCGACGGTTGTCAGACCTTCCTTCGCCCCTTCCACGCGCTCCCAGAGGTCCTGTATCTCCGCCCGCTCGGACTCCAGGCGTTCCATCTCGAGTATGAGCGTCTTCTCTCGAGACTCCATCTTGCGCTCCTTGGCCTTCAGCGCGTCTTCCATCTGTCTGAGTTCGACCTCGCGTCGGAGGAGGGCGTCCTCGCTCGCTGGATCCCTCTTTCTGCCGGACTCCAAATCCTTCGTGAGCTCGGCGACTCGCTCATGGACCTCATCCTCCAGCTTCTCCCTTCGGGTCATCAGTTCCTTGCGCCAGGTCTCAAGCTCCTCTCTGAGCTGTTCGAGACCGCTCTCCTTCTGCTCCATCAGGCCTCTTTCCTTGTCGAACTCCGACTGGAGCAGCTCGAACTCCGTCAGACCTTTCTCGAACTGCTCCATCCTTTCACCGAGCTCCTTCTCCCTCGCGTCGATCTCATCCTTCTTACGCGATATCTCCTGGACGACATCGTGATATTCATCTGCAGACTGCGCGATGTTCTGCTCGCGCTCTTGAAGGGCGGCCTCGGCGGTTCCGAGCTTCCCCTTCAGCGCCTCTATCTCCGATTCCTTCTGCGATATCTTCCGTGATATATCCGCCAGCTCCGCTGCGTTGTTGGCGAGTTCTACATCCTTGGCTTCGAGCCGAGCCTGCGTCTCAGCCAACTCGGCCACCGTTGACTCTATATTGAGCCTCTCTTCGTCAAGCTCCGTCTTGAGGCCTTCCAGAGTCGACAGCTCCCCCTCTATCTTCGTCTGGGACGCCGCCTGAAGGCTCGACAGGGCCGCCTCCCTCTCGCCCAACTCCTCTTCGCGCTTGCTGAGAGAGTCCTCTAGAGCGGCAATATCCTTGCCTTTGGACGCGGCCGCCTCCGCTTCTGCCATCCGCCCGTTGATCTCGGCGTCCATCCTCTCCAGCTCGGACTTCCAGGACTCGAGTTCCTCGTTGACTCTGCTGACCTCCGCCTCTCTCGCCTCGAGAGCTTCCTGCTGGTCCTTAAGGGTCCTCTCGAGCTGTTCGAGCTCCTCTCTGCGCTCGTTCAGTCTCGCGGTGCCCTCAGCGAGCTCTGCCTCCCTGCCAGATATCTGCTCAGCTGTCCTGCCAAGCGCCAGCGCCTTCTCCTTCTCACCCTCTACGAGCGCGGCATCCTTTGCGAGCTGCGCCCTATCCTCGTCGAAAGCCGCCCTTTCACGCTCGAAGGACTCCCTCTCACTCTCGAGCTGGGCCCTAGCTGAGTTGGCATCTGCTGAGAGGTCCTGCGTCTGCCGCTCCCTAACCTCCAGCTCCGCCTCCCTCGATTCGATGGCAGCCAAGGCAGCGGCGATCTCAGTCGCTCTGCTGTCCAGGCTTCTTGTCTTCTCCTCGTGTTCAGCGGCTCTTGAATTGAACTCTGCCTCGCGTTCGGACAAAGCAGACTCACGGTCACTAGCTCTCCTTTCGCGGTCGTCGACCTCCGAAGTCCTTGCCTCCAGCTCGTCGGACCTCATCTCCAGACTCGAACGCTGCTCCTCGAGCGAGGCCTTCATGCTCTCCACGGATGCCCTATCCTGCTCTATCCGGTCGCGCTCCTCCTGCAGAGACGCACTCTCCGATTTGGCGCTTTCGCGCAGTTCCAAGATGTCACTCTGGAGTTGCTCATGTTCCGAGGCAGCGGTGTCCCTATCGCGCTCGAACTCAACCCTCAGCAGCTCCATCTGTTGTCGCTGCTCGTCGATTGAGTCCCTGTTCGACTCGAGCGTGGTGCGCGCTTCCTCGATCGCCGTCTCCCGATCTTCAAGGGAACGCTGAAGCTCTGCGATCCTTTCCTCGCGGTTGTCCACTTCTGCCTGGAGCTGAACCATCTCTGCTTTCATGTTCTCCAGGCCGGCGAACTCCCCCGCCATCTTGGCTCTTTCCTCATCCAGCTGGGTCTTGACCGCGGCACGGTCGTCCTCAAGCGAGAGCTTGAGGGCGTCGATCTCCCTATCCCTTGCCGTCAGTCCCTGCTCTCGCTCATCCAGTCCAGCGGAACGAGCGGCCAGCTCCTCCTCTCTGACCTTGATCCCATCGGACATTTCCTGCAGCTCGGACCTCCACGACTCGAGCTCCTTGCGCGTGCTCTCATTCTCGGCCGCGGCGTCCGCGATACGGCGGCTCTCCTCTGCGAGCCCGTCCTCTTGAGCCTTCACGCTGGCAATACGTGAGGATATCTCCGATTCAGTCTTCTCGAACGATTCCTTCTGCTCGGCGAGCTTCTGCTCCGCTTCCTGCAGGCTCTCGCGCGTCGCCCTCAACGCCTGTGCGGAAGACTCCGTGTCCTGCTGTCGGGCGAGGATGTCACGCTCCATGGTCTCGAACTCCTCCTCCCGCTTCTGGCATTGCTTGCGGAGCTGATCCAGCTCCACCCGCTCCTCCGCCATCCTCAGCTCTGATGCTGCGACATCGCTCGACCTCTTGTCCAGAATCGTCTGCATCTCTTGAATGGAATATTGCTTCTCCTCAAGGTCCGTCTGGTCGGACTCGAGCTTCGAGGCGAGATCGTCAAGCTCCTTCCGCTTGATCTCTGAGCCGGACTCGAATTCTCTGCGCGTCTCCTCGAATGTTGCCTTATCCTGTTCGAGCTGCCTCCTGAGCGCGCCCATACTCTCCTTCGCCCGTTCCTGTTCCTGCAGGAAGGCCTCACGCTCCTCTCTGAAGGACGATGCCTGAGATTGAATCTCCTTACGGAGCCGTTCGACCTCTGACTTGCCCTCGTCCACCGCCTTCTCCCGGGCCTCGAGGTCTTCGGACTCCTCCCGCAGACCGGCGCTTCTCTCCTTCAGCTGGACCTCAAGCTCTTCGAGCGCGGTGTTACGGGCCTCGCTCTCCCTCTTGAAGCGCTCCTCCTCAGTCTTGATGCGCTCCTCACGCTTCTCGAATTCGGACAACCTCTGAGCGACCTCGGCCCTGCCAAGCTCCACCTCCTCCGTGAGCTTCCTCCGGTCCTCTTCGAGCGATGCCTCCTTCGCCTTCGCGGCGGACTCGACCTGTCTCGCGCGCTCCGTCGCGTCCCTGACCTCCGCCTCCCTCGCTGAGAGGTCTTTCTCGCGCCCGACGAGTTCCTCCTCCCTGGAGTTGACCTTTGTTTCGCGTTCCACGAGGGTTGACTCGCTGGCGATCAAACGGCTCCTGAGGCCGTCCAGCTCCGACGTGAGACTGGTGACGGAGGCCTCTCGGTCCTCAACCTGTCTTACGGCTGCGACGAGTGCGGAGTCCCTGCGTCCGAACTCTGCCTCGTTCTTGGCCTTCAGCTCGTCGATCTCCTTCCTCTCGGACTCGAACAGCGCCTTGGCCTTCTCGATTTCCACCTTCTGCATGGCGAGGGCCTGCTCCTTCTCTTCCAGCTTGGCGAGGGACGCCTTCGCCTCAGCGAGGCTCTTGGCCGCACGTCCCTCCCTCTCCTCGATTGCCTGCAGACGTTCATCCATGGAGCGCCGGTCGTTCTCGGCCTTCACAGTGAGGTCCGCCAGCTTCGACCGGTCCGTCTCCAGGCGTCTCTGCTCTTCGTTGAGCTCGGCTATCTTCTGCTCCGTCTTCAGAGTGACGATCCTGTCCAGCTGGTGATACCTTGATTCGACCTCCTTCTCCATCGCCTGAAGGGCGGCCTTCTTGGAGTCAAGCGCCTCTAGCTCCTTCGCCAGCTTGGTCCTGACCTTGGAGGTGAGAACCGCCTCCTCCTTCGTGAGCTTGATCCTGAACTCCTCTAGTTCCTTGCGAGTCTGCCGAACGCGTATGAGCGTCTGCCTGACCTCATGGCGTTCCTTCTCAAGCGCTTCGCGCTCTGCCGCAATGCTCTTCGCCTGAGCATCGAGCTTCTGCTCCTTGGATGCGAGCGCTTTCTGACTCTCCGCCATGCGCTCAATCTCGATGACCATCTCATCGTGCTTGAGCTCCGCAATGAGCCTACTCTCTACATCGGGCATCGGCGCCACTCTCTCGACACCGTCTGGCGAGAATGTCTCGAGCTCTCTCTTGAGGGCGGCCAGCCTCGAAGGCTCCAAGGTTGACGCCTTCAGTGAGATGATGCAGACCGCCTTGTGCACCGCCACGAGGTCACGGATGGTCTGGACGAGTCTGATGACGCTGACGAACTTGTTGTTCGTGATGAGGTATTCAAGAGAGTCTATCAGAACGAGCTGCCCCTCACCCTCCTCGAGGAATCTGCGCATGGTCAGAGTGAGCCGCTCAAGGTCCTTTGGGCCAATCGCCTCGTCACTCATGGCGTTTGTCAGCCAGTATATCGGCGCCCCTTCGAGGTCAAGCGCCTTTCTGAGATTCTTGGGGTAGGTCCTCGAGACGATCATGCCTTGCTTGCCCGCATTCTTGAGCGCAATGTAGAGCGAGTACGCGAGCTCCGGCTTCTCCTCCTCGACCAGATATGTCACAGACGGCTCAAGCTTGTCCGCGAGGGCCTCTATGGAAGCGGGGGGGGCATCCTCCTTAGCGATCTCTTCCGCGGGGCCAGGCTCTTCAGCGGGGCTGCCGCTGCCTTCCTCAGTCTCAGGAGCCGCGGGCTGCTCGGCAGGCTGCTCGACAGGCTCTGATGACGCTTCAGCATCTTCACTCTTGGGCTCCTCCGCCTCGTCGGCGATGACATCGTCCGCAGGGGTGACTGCAGCCTCCTCGGTTTCGCCAGGTGTTGCCTCCTCAGAGGTGGTCTCCTCTTCTGCCGCCTCGTCCCCGGTTTCCTCGGACTGACTCGTATCGTCGGATGTCTCTGGGGGTCCCTCTTCCTCTGCCGGCTTCAGCTCTTCAGGCTCGGGACGCGAAGCTATCTCCCTGGCTCTGTCTCTCAAACCCATGGTCGTGTTGCTCCGTAGGGAAAGCACTGAGTCTGGGGGGTGCTCGGTGCAATGTATTCCGTGTAATGTAACTTGGCATACATTAAGTCATAGGCTATATACCGTAACGCTCGAGAGTCTTCTCGTACAGTTTGTAGTCGTCGCTCTGGGTGAACTTATCGATCGCCGTCTCGGGCAACTGACCCAACATCTGATCGAGCGCCTTCAACAGTCTTGTTAGATCCTTCTCGTATTCGGCAACCTCTCTCAGCTTGCCTTCTGCATCGCTCTTCTCAAGCAGCAGGTTCTTGATGGAAGTCTCCATCAAGGACAACGCTGACTCGATTGTGCCGCCCGTCTCGTCGGTCTCGCTTTGGTGGGCTCTTCCGTCGAGGACCGAAGAGAGCCGATAAAGTCTCTTGACTATCCCCGCCTCCTTCTGGCGCAATTGGTCGGATTCCACCTTTGAGGCCTCTTCGCCATCAGAAATCGCCTTGCGCTTGGCCTCGAACGAGGACTCCTCTATCTTGAGCCGTTCGATCTTGGCCGATAGCTCCTCCTCCCTGTCCTCCAACTCCTTCCTTTTGGACGCGTAGCCTCGTATCTTCCTGTCGACCATCTCCTCTCGCTTGGCCAACTGGTCCTCGCGCGCCTTGAGCTGTGCATCATCGCTGCCACCAGCTCCCGCAGCCAATCTCATTGCCTTTGCAGCAAGGCCTCTCTCCTTGACCTCGTCGCGGACCTCGAACGACTCCACCAAGGTAGATATCTCGTCCGCGATTGTCAGCATTGTCGAATGGAGTTCTGCGACATCAGCGATCTCGTCCGCCAGTGCAAGGACTTCTGCTTCGACGAGGTCTATCCTGGGAGGCCCGCTGCCAACGCCTTTCATCTGGGAGAGGCGATTCTTCTCCTCCGCGTGCCTCTGCTCCATCCTTGAGAGGAGGTCAGACCGTTTCTCGCCCAGTCCGTCCAGGCTTCCCACGAGTTGCTGCAATCTGCCGAGTTGTTCGGCAGAGAGGCTCTCACTGGCCTCGCCATCCGCGATGCTTTCGGCCTCCGGTTGAGCATTAGTCTCCTCTGCGGTCTCGTCTGAATGATTGCGCTTGCTGTGAAAAGCATCGATGAATCCCCCCGCCGTCTCCGAGATGCGCCTGACCGCCTTCGCCCTGAACTTCATGCCACACTGAGGGCACTCGCTCGTGCCCAGAGGAAGTATCGTCTTGCATCGAGGGCAGGAGAACGCCTTCACCTCCTCATCCAGCAAGGAATCGCAGGATGGGCACCTTTCGGCCTCGCGTTCCACCTGGGACTTGCACTCGAGGCAGTATGTCTCTCCGTTCCGGGCGACCCCTTTCTGCGACATTCATCCATCTCCAAATGGGAGCCCCTGAACCGCATCGGAACCCACATGCATGCAGCCGCGCGATGGAGAGACTCGGTCGTTCGCGACTTCGTTGCGATGCTGAATCAGATACTGTATCGGGGAGATACCTGGGATAATATGCGAATAGCTGTATTAAGTTTGCCTGGTGTATCCCTGCGAGGCTAATCCGCGGATAGACCAAATCTTCGCGTCATCCTGAAGGCGTCAGACTGCCTCGACGAGCTTGATTAGTGTCGAGGTTCGTATCACTCCTGGATATGAGCGAAGGGCGTCCACCTTAGCGTTGAGCTCATCGAGGGTGTCCGCCCTCAACCTCACCGCAACATCGTACTCGCCGCTGCACTCGAACACACTGTCAGAGACCTCTCGACCCCTGGCCTTCACTGCGCTCGTCCTTCCGACTTGAGTGTCGATCAACACAATGCCTTCCACACCCACCGGTGAGGTCTCAATTGTGAACTTCCTGATGACCGACTCTCTCACGAGTTTCTCTATCCTTGCCCTCACGGCGCGCTCGGTCAGATCGACCCGTCTTGCGATGTCGGTGTTCTTCATTCGAGAATTCTCCCTGAGGAGATTCAGGATCTTCGTGTCCGTCTCGTCCATGCGCCCGTATATGCTGTTCCGGTTTTCGTACCTTTCTATGGTATCGCATTCCTTTCAGATGACAGAATCAACATGCAGCCCCTATCTGCGGGGTCATGAAGATGGTCCGTCGCGAATGCTTCCAAGACTCATTCGATTCCCGTACAAATCGACAGCATTCGTCGTTTCCTGCGCATCTGCTGACGAATCTCGGATTGTCGGTTCTGATATGATGGCAGCGATTATGTACTCCGGCCGACCCTGATACTGACAGAGGTCAGTAGAGGTCTCGAACGGTGGTCGCCGACACAGCCTGCGTCGGTGTATCGAGGCATTGTCGACTGACACGGGGGACGTGGAACGTTGGCCAAAGGAAGAAACAACATACTGATTGCCATAGCTGTCGTTGCCTGCATAGCGATGCCTGTTGGCGGGCTCTGTTTTGAGAGCATCGATGGAATATCCGAAGGCTCTTCCGACAACGAGGTATTCTCTATCGTGGAGAAGGAATGGGCCGTCTACCTGTACTGTGGTGGCGACAACGACCAGGAAGAAGTCGTTGAGTTCGCCATAGACCAGAGCGTTCGAGCGCTCAGTGACGCAGTTGTGGATGGATCCGGAATACATGTTATCGCGCTTCTCGACAAGATGAGCACTCCTGGCACCTGGGCATGCGAGCTCACTGAGGATGGAAGGAAGCCAGCCTACAACTGGGAGACAGATGAGAGGAACACCTCAGACCCGGCTGTGTTGAGCGAGTTCCTGGACTATGCGATGCTCAATTACCCTGCCACGAAGACGATGCTCGTTGTCAAGAGCGGCCATGCATGGTGCGGCGTATGTGCAGACCGCTCGGAAGACTGCAGCAATGCCCTAATGTCCATCGATGGATTGGCATCCGCTACGCGGGATAGAGGCATCGACGTTATCGCCCTTGACGGCGACAACATGGCCTCGATCGAGGTGGCGTACGAGCTCAGACACTCGACCAGATACCTCATAGGCACGCAGCAGGACATGCCTGTCGATGGCCTTCCGTACTATCTGACATTGAGGGCGATGACGAGGAACCCTGACATCTCACCAGCAGCTGCGTCAGCCCGGATGGTGTCCGACTTCGTCCTATACTACAACAACACCGACGGCAAGAAGAACACACTGGACCACCAGCTGGAGGACTCAGCAATGGCTGTCACCGCCTCCGCATTCGACCTCGGCGTCGACGGGGAGAACATGGA
Source organism: Thermoplasmata archaeon (assembly GCA_041550275.1). Lineage (GTDB taxonomy): Archaea > Thermoplasmatota > Thermoplasmata > UBA10834 > UBA10834 > UBA10834. The sequence goes on from JBFEPA010000013.1 coordinate 9,216, forward strand.
CGCGCTGATCGGCTCGTTCTCTGACCTCGTCAACTACATGGTGAATGGCGAGCTTCCGGACTCACTGGGCGGCGGCCTTGCGTACGATGCGGCAGAGTCGAACTGGACATGGATACCCAACAACAGAAGCTACATCGCGGCTGCGCGCGACGCCGCGCTCATCGGCAAGATGGGCGATCAGGCGGGCTACGAATGGCTCCCGGACATATACACTTGGTTCGAGGCGCTCGACATGTTCGTGAACTCGGACAGGTACAACGAGACCTTCCATTACAATGTCACGGACTTTGTATTGCCTCAGCTAGTCGCTGCATTCCACGAGAAGTTCAACAGCTCGCTTGTGCACATGGACCAATCACAGATACTGAACCGGTCGGGCCTCTCAACGCCCCATGGCCTGAACATGTGGTTTCCTCCATCATGGACACAGTGGGACAGGCTCGACTACTCTCGCGACAGGGTCTACTACTACAATGGCAGCCTGATCACCTTGCCAGCGGAGGTCTACTGCATCGACTGTCCGTACTACTACGGAGATGTCGGTCTGGACATGGTCGAAGATACTCTCTGGATGACATGGTTCGGACTCTATTACGACTCGAAGTGGACGATATACGGAGACCTCGAGGCGCCAAGGGAAACGCCCTTGTGGTAGAATTCTGATCACCGCCTTGGCAAAGCTATAAACGGTCGTTGCCGTTCAGCTTCCGCGATGATCCTCGCGGAAGGCCAGGCCCAGACATTCAGACGGACAGACGACTACAGCGCAGTCAGGGAACTCGCTATCCGGTCAGGCCTCGATGTCAGCGCCAAATCCCTCGACGACATCGTCGTCGCGTTCGGATTCTACATCGGGAATAGTCTCAAGGGAAGCGCAGCGCTCGAACGAGAGAACGGTCATCTATTCCTCGAATGGGTCGCTGTGGACTCCGATGTCAGAATGAGAGGCATAGGTGCTTCGCTTGTGGCGATGGTGGAGGACGAAGCAAGGATGCGCGGCTTGAAGGAACTGTGGGCGAAAGCATTGGTCCCCGAATTCTACCGGAGGATCGGCTTCAGAGTGGCAGGTCATGACGAGGTCACCCCAAAGAACCTTGACGGATGTCAGGGCTGTCCTGAGAGAGGAGTGAGTTGTCATCCCGCGATCGTGGTGAAGAACCTGGTCGGATGATTCTTAGACTGCAGCTGTGGATTTGACGCCTCGAAAGCCGCCTGTCAGCTGTCGAGAGAATGAGAGTGGGCCCAACCGGATTTGAACCGGTGACCTCCCGGTTATCAGCCGAGCGCTCCAGCCAAACTAAGCTATGGGCCCGGGTGGCATCTGCGCAATGTTGCGATTGGGATTAAATACTTTCCATGCGTCGCGCCGATGCTCAGCCTTTCAGCTTCACGGTAGTGTACTTGGACTCACATGGGTGGCCCTTGCACAGATGCAGCTCCAGGTGTGTGATGTCGTATATAGTGGAGAATATTGTTTCAGATGAATCCAGTGCAGGAACTGATGGATTCCTGTGTCTGCAAATCGAGTCGGGCTTGTTGACATGGTCTCTGAACAGCGCCTTCATCGACTCCACCGTGACTCCACCCAGCTGGTCCTCGATTAGCCTTAGGGCTCGGTTGTATCTGAACAAGGAGCACGTGACTCCGTCTGGTTCCTCCTCGAACTTCCTCATCCGCTCGGAGACGTAGTGGTTGGTGTGCACGATGTACCCGTCATGGGCGTACATACAGGCACAGTCCGTCGCGGAACCCTCCAATGAGTAGACTTCGCCGTTCCTGTCGGAGCATATGTTGTTGTAGCTGGAGGCACGCTCCTTCGGCATGGCCCATGCAAGCGCCTCGCCGATCCGCCTTGCCTCGAACACCCTCCTCACGGGAAACACCTTCGGGATGCCCAGCCTTGTATCGTTCGGGCTCAGGGCGTTGCCGGTGAGGCACACGCCCCTGTCGTTCATGCCTGTCGATGGCAGAAGTCCAGCGTACGATGTGCAGATGAACGACGGCTTCTTCGACGGCTTCGCCTTCAGCAATACCACTATCGGCAGGCAGCTGGCGTCCCAATCCTCGTTGTGCCCCGCCAATACTCTCCCGTCGGCGGTCATATCCCCGGTTACGACGACGTCCGTGCAGCCCTTGAAACCCCCCGCGGAGAGGAGCTCGTGGCAACACAGCGTAAACGTCTCCTCAAACGAAACGCCTGAACCTTCAGCGTGACCTCTGATCTCCTCAACGAAATCGGGATAGAAGTCCTCGGCGTACGGCAGATAGTCCTTCGCCCGGTCGACCGCCTTGCTCCAGCTCATCCCAGTCGCGTGCTGGATGCCCGCAGACATAGTCTTCTTGTACGCCCTTGCTCTCTGAGCGCATTTCCGACCGGACTGCTTGCCCATGTCGAACGGCTTGCCAGAAACCTCAACTACCGGAAGACCCACTTTCTTGGCCAACTCGAATCCCTCACCGACCCAGACAGCGTACTACTCTAAAAATCCGACGGACGGAGCACGCTGACGGTTATCGAGTACTGCCCGGCAGCCCCTGAAGCATCGTGATAGCCGCCTTCGGCACCTTCTTGCCCGACTTGACCTCAATGCCCTCCTTGGCTATTGTCAGCGGCCGGGGAATCGTGTCGTGGGCGGACCCGCGCATCTTCTCGATGGTGACGCATCGCTCGATCTTCGTACCCGTCATGAGGCGATGCAGCCTGATCTCGCCCCTGCTTATGAATATCTCTGGCTCCACCGAAGTGAAGTCCGGTACGTCCGTCACGAGGAGGCAGGTCATGTTCGACTCCGAGAGGAACCTCAGCAACGACATCATTCCCATGTCGATATCCGCATCTCCCGAGAGCCTCTTGAGCGTGGTGAGCGAGTCTATTGCCACGCGGGAGTACCTCGTCTCCTGGAACTCCTGCTTGAGCATCAGCTGCAAAGACTGCACGCTGAGGTCCGGCGACGCCTGCTTCAGAGCATCGGTCTTGGCGTCATCCTTGGCCTGCCTGAGAGAGCCCACGGCCCTCTGAGCGGCGATTTCGACCATCGCGACCTTCCTGCTGTACGCCCTCGCGGTCGGATGCACGTCCAGGATCCTTATCTTGCCAACATCCCAGCCGAGGTATCTCACGTTCTCACGAATCTCCGCGGGCGGCTCGTCTATCGCCACCAGAAGCGCCCGCTCGCCCTGTCGTACTCCCTGCTGAAGGAACTGCACCGCCAATGTCGTGCGCCCGCTTCCAACCGAGCCGGAAAGCACATAGGGCCGCCCTGGAATCAGCCCGCCCTTGAGCATCTTGTCAAGGCCCGGAACACCCGTGCTCGCCTTCAATTCCTTCTTCTCCGCGGTCATGGAGATGGGCCTCCTGAGGGTAGACCTGCGTTTCCGTCTTTGATGGGCTTCGATGGGGTTGTTGACGGTGGAACGTCCTTCAGGCCGTCTTCAGGTGGAGGAGGCAATGGAGCCGTTTCCTTCTTCTCCTCTGCGGCAGGCTGCGCCTTAACCGGCTCACTGGTTGCGGCCTTGGTCTTCTTACGCCTGCCTCCCTCTGCCTTTGGAACAACGATGCCGTTCTGGGTTATCTTCATGTGTCTCATCCTGGAATCGTGCGACGACCCACGGTACTTCTCGATCGTTACACCGCGCATAAGCCCCCGCCCATCAAACCACTTGTGAAGCCGTATCTCGCCTCTGGCGAGCTGAGATTCGATTCCTGGGTGATAGACCTCTGGTATCTGGGCCGTCAGCATGGAAGTGGCTCCCAGGTCGGATAGCGTGCGGAAGAACGACTGCAGCACTGCGAACTCCTCGCTGGTTCTTATGTAGAAATGCTTCAGAGATGTTAGCGAGTCGATCACGATCCTGGTGTACTTGCGCTCCTTGAACTCCTGCTTTATCAACTCCTGCAGGGTGCTCACCGTCACATCAGTGGGAGCCTTTTCGATCGTACGTCTTATCGACTCACCCACCGAACCGAGCGGCACGATCTTCCTCTCGCTTGAAACGTCCCTGACCGGAGTCTTGTCGTAGTTCAGGACATCAGGAGTTCCGTCAAGGACGCCCACACCTTTGAGGTCCCAGCCCATCTTGCGGAAGTTCAGCAGCACCTCATTGGGCGGTTCGTCAATCGCAACATACAGAACGCGCTCGCCATTGATCGCCCCCTCTACAAGGAAGTGCATCGCCAATGTGGACTTGCCAGTTCCGGATGTTCCAGAGACCACGTAAGGTCTTCCGGTGAGGAGGCCTCCTTCGAGCATCTCATCGAGACCTTCAACGCCAATCTTGGCTCTGTCGCGGATCATCTCGCACCTCTTACGATAAGAAGCTGACTCGCTGACTCATCATTCATCATATGCAAGCTTATACTTTTCTCTCAGAATCGCAAGCTCAGAGAATCGCAAAGACGGCGTTCGCAACACCTCTGGACGGGACTGCAATCGGCTCACGAACTGATAAGCTTATTATATCTGCAACCTTTTCCATCCGCAGGGCAGAACATCTATGCCAGTCATCACTTTCAGCCGCTCCGACCTCGCAAATCTGATGGGTGAGGACATTTCGATCGACACGCTCCGTGAGCGCTTGCCGATGATAGGCGCGGACCTCAAGTCCGCGGAGGACGGGAACGATGAGTTGGTCTTTGAGTTCTTCCCCGACAGACCCGACTTATACTCCGTCGAGGGCATCGCAAGGGCTTTCAAAGCATTTCTTGACATCGAACCAGGCCTCAGGGAATACAAGGTGGACAAGTCTGATGTCCGGGTTATCGTCGACCCTTCTGTCAATGATGTCAGGCCGTACATTTGGTCCGCGATCGTCGAGGACGTCACCTTCGATGATCCGCTCATACGCTCGATGATGGACCTTCAGGAGAAGCTCCACCTCACTGTCGGTAGAGATAGGAAGAAGGTGGCGATAGGCATCCACGACATCTCAGCGGTTGAGCCGCCATTCACCTACAAGGCGGTCCTTCCGGACGAGGTGTCCTTCTTCCCGTTGCAGGGAACGCGTGAGATGACGCCGGCAGAGATACTATTGGACCACGACAAAGGAAAGGCATTTGCATTTGTCCTCGAGGGCAAGGACCGATACCCGCTCATTACCGACAGGAACGGCGTCGTGCTATCCATGCCCCCTATCATAAACGGAATCAGCACCGAAGTGACAGAGAACACCAAGAACATTTTCGTCGACTGCACGGGTACAGACCTGAATGCCCTGAAGTGCTCCGTCAACATACTGACCACCGCGCTCGCAGACAGAGGCGGGCGCGTGCGGTCTGTGACGATCGAGCATGGCGGCGAGGATCTCGTCGCTCCTGACCTGTGCGGAAGGAGTCTTTCAATAGATGTACGCTACACGAACAATTGGCTGGGCACGGCGTTGACGGCGGAGGATATGTCCGAATGCCTTCGCAGGCTCGGGCATGGAACGGCCGTGAACGGCGACACGATAGATGTTACGATTCCCCCATATCGGGCAGACATACTCCATCCCGTCGACCTCGCCGAGGATGTCGCAATCGGCCACGGATATGAGAGCTTCGGGAACCTCCTTCCGAGGTCGACGACTTTCGGTGTCGAGGACGCGCTGACATCGTTCGCAACGCGAGTACGCCCGATAGTCATCGGCCTGGGCTTCTACGAGGTCGCGACGCTCTCCCTCTCGAACGTTCAAGAGCAGTTCAAGGCGCTCGGCCTGGACGAGAACACCGATACCCTGCGCATCCTCAATCCAGTCACAGAGATGCACACGCTCGTGAGGACCTCGCTGCTCCCAAGCCTCTTGAGCATACTCCGCAAGAACAAGCATAGGGAACTCCCGCAGAGGATATTCGAGATAGGGGATGTCGTGGATGGTACCGTTAACAGAACGCGGCTTGGCGGGGCGGCTATTCACGCGAAGACGAGCTTCACCGAATGCAAATCTGTCATCCTTTCGATCACCGCCGCGCTTGGCATCTCCTGCGAGATCGCTGCAGCAGACCATCCGGCTTTCGTGCAAGGGAGATGTGCGTCGCTGTCGTCGGCGTCACGCGTAATAGGGGTCTTCGGCGAGGTACATCCGCGGACGATCGAAGCGTTCGAGCTCAAGTATCCGGTAATCGCGTTCGAGATGTATCTTGACGAAATCCTTCTGATGCTCGAAGCCGAGGGCTCCTGAGCTGCGCGAGCAGACGGGAACATCACGCAGCCAATCAGTAATCTCAAAGTTAAAAACCGAGAAGGATGCTTCATGACTCAACGCAGATGCGCATAATGCTGAGGTAGCTAAGCCCGGTTCAAGGCGCCAGCCTTGAGAGCTGGTGGTACTACGTACCTCGGGAGTTCGAATCTCCCCCTCAGCGCCAAACACTTATTCCGATGTATCGGCGGCGCCGACCTTTTGCGACATTTGGTAAACTTTTATGTGCGCAGACGCGAATATCGTACTCCCTCGAGCGGTAAGGGATGGGAGTCTCATGTGCAGATATAGCTACGTTAGCGGAGCATGCGCCAACCGACGGGTGGAAAGCATCCAATGCATCGGCGAGAACGAATGTGAATTCTCAGGGATGAACCTACTCGGCGCCTCCCGTGACTTCAAAGGCGACAACGACCCCTTGGCCGAGGAATGGCATCAACTCTACTGCGAGACTCACGGGCGATTCCTCTGCAAGCAGAAGAAGGACTGCGCCCCGCCCCGAAGCCG
>JBFEPA010000014.1:0-15437 GCA_041550275.1 Thermoplasmata archaeon
AGATTCCGTTCACATCCGAGTCGAAGGAGGCGATTGCGAACGTCCCCGAGATACGCGAGGAGATAGAGCTTGCGCTGAAGGCGTGCGCGAGGAAGTTGAAGACCCATCTCAACAAAGCCGAGAGGAAGAGCAAGACCAGGGTCAAGTTCGAGATCGTCCAGGAGATAATCCCTATGATAGCGCAGAAGAGCGCGAAGATAGTGGGCAAGCCTGTGCCAGACATCGCTGGCACCATCACGAAGATAATGAACGTCGTATGGGTGGAGGACGAGGTCGCTTACGATAAGAAGAAGCACCACGTGTCCGTGAAGCTGTACAACTACACGCCGAAGTCGCAGAAGCTGCACGTGCACATGGTGGTGCCGTTCGACAAGGTTGACGAGAAGAGCCTCACGGCAGCGCCGTCGGAGGTACGTGACGGCACGAAGGTCACCTGGGAGATCAAGAAGATCACCTCGACGGAGGTGTTCGAACTGGCGTTCGACCTCAAGGGCGTCGACAGGGACGAGTACGATGACAACGAGGTGTTCGTCAGTGGCATCGACCCGGCGTCGATCATAGGCGCGGACATATTGCCTGGCGACTGGGACCTGGAACACATCACGATCACGGAGGACAAGGGGGCCGACGATACGGCCGAAAACGGCGAGATAGATTATGACGAGGGGGCGGAGGTGATAGGCGATGAAGAATGAGGAGCGTCACCTGAGGGCGGTCGACAAGCTGACGGATCTGGCAGCCGATGTCTACACCCAACTGGACGGGCGCAAGATACCGAAGATGTCGATACCGCTGAGGACCAAGAGCAACATCAAGTTCGACAGGCGCTCAGGCGTGTGGAAGTACGGCCGCGCCATGGGCGTCCGCTCCGCGAAGAAGCTGACGGGTGCGCAGATGCTCCTGCGCACGATGTACATGCTGGAGTTCATGGAGGAGATGATCAGGAACAACAAGAGCTCCACGCTGAGGGAGATGTACTACATATCCGAGGGATGGCAGAAGGCCAAGTTCTCCGCCCAGGACGAGTCCAACATGCTCGCAGAGGACCTCGAGATCATCACCACTTGCATGAGAGAGGACTTCAAGCTACGCCCCGAGGAGGACGGCGCGAGGGTCATCGGCAATATCACGATACAGGAGACCGACAGGAAGGGCAAGAAGAAGAAGATCAACTGCCGTGACGATGTTGGCGACTCCGGCTACGGCATACCTTACAACGTCGAGAAGGAGAAGATCAACTTCGTCGACTGCGACGCTGACTTCATCGTGGCGATAGAGACGGGCGGTATGTTCGACAGGTTGGTCGAGAACCGGTTCGACGAAGATTTCAACGCGGTCCTGGTGCATCTCAAGGGCCAGCCTGCGAGGAGCACGCGCAGGTTCGTCAAGCGAGTGAACGAGGAGATGAAACTCCCGGTATGCGTATTCGTCGACGGCGACCCATGGAGCTTCAGGATACACGCGTCGCTCGCCTACGGCGCGATCAAGACGGCGCACCTGTCGGAGTACCTCGCGACACCGACGGCGGAGTACATAGGCATCACTGCCTCGGACATATTGAACTACGACCTGCCGACAGACAAGCTCAACGACCGGGACGTCCAGGCGCTCAACGCCGAGAAGACCGATCCGAGGTTCAGCGACCAGTTCTGGAAGCATGAGATTGACCTCATGCTCGAAATCGGCAAGAAGGCGGAACAGCAGGCGCTTGCCAAGTACGGCCTGGACTTCGTCACCGACACTTACCTGCCGGAGAAGCTGACGGAGCTGGGCATAATGAAGTGAGCGAGCTCATCCGCTCCACGAGCACAGATTATCGCCGGTGGCTGTCGTCAGGCCGGAGCTGCCCATCCACATCATGCGCTCGAGCGTCTGCACCACCTTGTAGCCCCTCGACAGTGCCGCATCTATCGCGTGGCGCCTATTGCCCGGGATCGGCACCAGTATCTCCGGTGTGCCAGCCTCCGCTGCGAGATCCTCCGCCGACGCCAGCATCGCCTCGAGCACTGCGCCGCCCAGGCCCTGCCGCACTCCTGCACATCTGATTGCTGAGCCTCTCATCTCCTCCCGCCTTGTCACTGTGTGCACGGTGCAGAACCCACAGTACTTGCCATCGACCTTCGCGAACAGCGTGTCGCCAAAGGAGAACTTCCTCGTGGTCTCCACCTCGACTGTGTAGTCCAGCCCAGTGCTGAGCGAGTTCGATATGTCCTTGACGCTCGAGAGCATGTGTCTCTCAGTCGGGCCGTTCCTGGAGAGGCGGTCGAACGTCACCCCCTTGGGCGGCGTTGACGGCTCGTGCCCCTCGAGGCTCTTGCCCATCACTATTACCAGGCCCTCGGGCCGCAGGCCGACCTTGAGGTACAGGCCGATATTCGCGGCATGGTCGGGCATCGTCTCCAGGCCAATGTCCGAGCACCCGCGGTCCTCGAGGTATCTGAGCGAGTGTTTCAGCAACTCCCTGCCGACGCCAATGCCCTGATACGATGGCAGAACCGTCAAGGGGCCCACCCAGCCTGTTCGTCCCAACACATGCGAGAAGCTCGAGCCTACGACGCCAGCGTGCTCATCGACGGCCACAACAGCACCGTCCGGGTCGGAGTGGAGGTAGGCCAATATACCGGCCTCCGTCCTCGGTGTGATCCTTGGGATCTCCGGGTATATCCTCCTTATCAGCTCTTCCCATGAGATCGAATCGATTCTCTTGATGTCCTCCATGTCCTCTACCATCATCTTACGGATCACTACGACCATCTTCACACCGTTCGAATGCCTGCGACTTGTTACCAGCATATCCATGAATGGGTTGGCAGGATATGAACTTGAAGGGCTGGTCGTACTTCCCGACCTGTTAAATCCACGTACCCGGATTTCCGAGGCACCATGGAGATGAGACCGGAGTGTGTTCCCTGCCTCATAGGAAGGGTGCTTTTCGAGACCAAAGAGGTCGAGGTCTCGAAGGCCACGGAAACCATGAAAGAGGCCTCGCGGATGCTGGGCGAATTATTCGGTCCAGGCGCGTGCTCCGCGACTGTTGCGACGAAGGTGCATGAGGAGATATACCGTATTCTCGGGACCGACGATCCCTACGAGGACCTCAAGAGGAGGAGCAACGAGGTCGCCCTCGAACTATATCGAGAGGCTGAGAGCTTCGTCGAGGATTCAGACGACCCGCTCAGGGCATCGTTCCTCTGCTCCGTCGTCGGCAATGTGCTGGACTTTGGGATAGGCACGGAATACGACAGCCCCGAACTGCTGAAGAGCAAGTTCCGAAGCCTCCTCGGCCAGGGACTTGGACACGATGATACCTCCGAGGTTGCGGCCATATTGGAGCACTCGGAGGAGGTGTTCTACCTCGTAGACAATTGCGGCGAGGTTGTGCTCGACCGGCTGGCACTGAAGGAGATAGCTAAGTCGGGCGCGAAGATAGTGCTGGTCGTGAAGCAGAGGCCCATACTCACCGATGTCACTCTCGCAGACATCACTGGACTCGGAATCGAATCGATAGTGGACGAGGTTGTCGAGGCGCCTGGGTTCGCGGTCGGCATCAGCGTCGAAGCGCTCAAGGGCGCGTTTGGCGAGAGGATCAGACGGGCGGACCTTGTCGTCGCGAAGGGCATGGCGAACTACGAGGCGCTCTCGGAGACGGACATCGGCCCGGTGGCGTATATGCTCAGGACCAAGTGTTCCCCGGTCGCGGACAGCCTCGGCCTGAAGAAGGGAATAAACGCGGTCAAGCTGCTCAAGAAAGGAGGCGCGCACTGAGATGATAGATCACATCGTCTTCAGGAGCTACCTCGTCAAGCGCAAGAACGTCTTCAGGATAGCTACGGGCGCCTCCGACGTGGAAGACAACATCATGGTGAGAGTGGACTCCGGGGAGGATTTCGGCGTCGGCAACGCCTCTCCGAGCGATGTGACTCACGAGACCAAGGAATCGATCGAGCTGTTTCTCGGGCACGCTTCCAAGGCCCTTGTGGGGGTAGACGAAGCGGACCTTTCGGAGGTGCACGATGCAATGGAGAACATCGCGAGGGACAACACCTCCGCCAAGGCAGCCGTGGACATGGCGGTCTACGACCTCCTGGGAAGGCGCGAGGGTAGGCGGCTCTTCGAGCGCCTCGGCGGCAGCGGCGACGGAGCGGCGTTGACGGACATCACCATTGGCATCGAGCACGAGCATGAGACAGTGCGTCGGGCAGAGGCACACCGAGAGAACGGATTCAAGGCGCTCAAGCTGAAGGTCGGCCTGGATCTCGAGAACGATGTCAGGCGCATGGTAGCTGTCAGGGACGCCGTCGGCCCCGGAATGGAGATGCGCGTGGACGCAAACCAAGGATACTCCGTCGAGCAGGCGGTTGTATTCTGCGAGGAGATGCACACGCTCGGTGTAGCCCTCGTCGAGCAGCCCGTCGACGCCGATGACTACGCTGGACTCAAGGCGGTGAAGGACCGCAGCCCAGTGCCGATCATGGCGGACGAGTGCCTCAGGTCGGTTGCGGATGCGAGGAAGGTGGCTGCTGATGGCGCCGCTGACATCATCAACATCAAGCTAATGAAGAGCGGCGGGATATTCCCCGCCCTCGAGATAGACCAGATAGCTAGGGACGCGGGCATGTCTACGATGATAGGCTGCATGGGCGAGATACAGCAGTCGATTGCCGCGGGGCTGCACTTCGCGCTCGGCTCGAACAATGTCAGATTCGTCGACCTCGACTCGCACTTCTCCATGATAGACGATCCGTCCTCAGGGCTGGGCTTCGCCGATGGCATGCTGACAGTCTCTGAACGAGCTGGCCTGGGCATGCTGACCGGAATGGACGATGCACGCCACTGACCAGCAACGCTTATAGTCTGCATACCCAATCCCCGTGGCCGAATACGGGGGAGTCAGTCGGTCCAATGGCCAAGAAGATAAGCGACCTTCGCAACGCCGAGGAGAAGTTCCGGGCGCTACTGAACAAGCGGGACGAAATCAACGCGCAGGCATCGGTTTTCAGATCTGAAAGGGACAGCCTGAACGAGAAGAAGCGGGCAGTCCAGGATGCAGTCAGAGACGAGAGGGACAAGCGCGACGCGTTGGTCGCGGAGATGCGGGCGCACAAGGATGCCAGGAACGACCTGCAGCGACAGGCGAAGGAGCTCATAGAGTTCAAGCGCAGCCTCAAGGGCAGGCCCCTTGGGGATCTCAACGAGGAGATAAAGGCGCTGTCCAAGCAGATAAAGGAGCTCGACCTGAAGCAGCAGACCGTGCCCATGACGATACCTGAGGAGCGGAAGCTCCTGGATGGTCTCAGGGCGAAGATGGCAGAGCTGGAGCGTGTGAGGAGCATCCTATCTGAACAGGAGAAGGTCGTCAAGGAGATCCACAACATAGACCAGAGCATCAACGAACTGTTCCGGAGGGCTGATAAGGAGCACGAAGAGGTCGTGAGGCTATCTAATGAGAGCCAGGAGCGCCATGACCACGTGACCTCGCTCATGAAGGAGGTAGCCTCGCTCAAGGCGTCGGCCGACAAGAAGCACGCGGACTTCATGAAGCTCAGGGAGGAGGCGGACGCGGCCCACCAGAAGGCCTCTGAGATGCGCGACAAGATAATCGAGATTCGCAAGGAGAAGCGCATGGCGTGGCAAGAGGAACGGGACTCAATCAGGGCGGTGAACGAGGCCACGCGGAAGGCGCTCGACGATGAGGAGAAGAAGGACCAGGCCGTCGAAGAGGCGCTTGCACTTCTGTTGAAGAAGAAGAAGGTCGAGATACGATAAGGCGCGCCTCAGCGTCGAGTCGTCAGCTCTTCTTCCTCGCCTTCTTGGACTTCTTCTTGCGTGGCTCTGGCGCCTTCGCCGCCTTCTTCTTTCCGAACACTAGGACAGATGCTGTCGGCTCCATGTCCAGATCGTCGCCTTTCCGCCTCGTGAAGCGCCTGCGCCCATCATCTGGCGCCTTGTCTTCTTCGCCATTCGCAACACTCTCATCGGCGACCACTGTGTCGTCCTGAGCCTCCGCCGCAGACTCCTCTGCGGGCGTCTCCTCCTTCACGGGCACCGGTGCCGGTTCTTCAGGTGCTTTGCCCTTCGACACGTAGATGTCCTTCTCGCCGAACCGAGTGAAGTGCAGGCGGTCGGTCTTCATCAGCAGAGCCATCGGCAGGACTATCTGCTCGCGCGTAAGCCCGGTTCTCGTCTCTATCTGCTCCATCGTAGCGCCGGACCTGTCGGTCACGCGAAGTATCGTCTCGATCGCCGCGTTGACATCCATCCTCTCACTGCCCGTGCCTATGGTCAGCTGCGTCTTCTGCTCGACTATGCTCGACAGGAACTCCTTCGTGTGCCTCTCGAAATCAGCCGGGTCTTCTTTGAGCATGTGCCACATGTATCTGGTATCGAGGCCCAGCTGCTCCCAACCCTTGATCTGGTCTATTCTCTGACCTCTCAGGAACTCCCGCCTAAGGCCGAACTGTGCGACCTCGCTCTCCGGCCGCAGCTCGAGCGCGTGCTGGTAGTGCATCACCGACTCATCGTGTCGCTCAAGCCTCGATGTTATCTTCGCCAGGTTGATGTGGGTGTCGAAATTCTTTGGCATCAGCAGCATCGCCCTGTTGAAACACACCATGGCTTCCTCTGGCCACGCGAGGGAGACGTATATCACGCCCTTGTTGTTCCATGCGTATGCGTTGTCCGGGTTGATCTTGAGGGCTTTCTCGTAGGAGTTGAGCGCGACGGCGCGCTTCGCATCGAACGCCTGTATGTTGCCCACCTGGCACCATGTCATGTCGTCGTTGGGGTCTATCTCCAGTGAGATGTCGTACTGCGCCTTCGCCTTTGAGTGCTCCTTCAGCGCGTAGAGGGCGTCCCCCTTCATGCTCCAGGGCAGGGAGAAGCGGCGCGCGACACCAGCATCGTAAGATAGGTCAAGAGCGGCCTCCGCTTCCTTCAATGCGGAGCTGAAACTGCCTTTCCGGAGGTGCGAATTCACCCGTCTGAGGTGGGTCCAAATAGCGCCGTACTGCAGCTCACGCCACACGTACATCGCGAGCGGGACAAACGAGAATATGATGCCCACTGCCGCGAGCGTCCTGTCATACTCGCCGAGCGTATCACTGGGCATTATGCCTACCAGCTCGTGAAACGCCACGAGGAATATCGCCATCGAACCTATCAGCCATGCAGCGAAGTGACCGTCCCGAGTCCTCATGAGCTGCAGCGCCAGGATGGACACGACAGCGCCGACGATGAGCATGAACATGTTCAGGCCGGAGAACAAGTACTCGCCGTCCGCCGTCCTGGCGAGGTCGTACGCCTCGTGTATCGGAACGAGCATCACGATAATCAAGCCGAGTCCGAATACGGCGATGAGGAGGACGTCACTGCGGTCGACGGCGTTAGAGGATGTCACAAGTCCGACGAAACCTGCGACAGCGACGACGCTGAGCAGCACAGCCCAGCCTCCATCGGACGGGGCGATGAGCGCGAGGCCGATGATGCTGGCGATGGTGACTATGAGGCCCACCTGGCCCATGACGGATCTGGGCAACGGAAGCCCCGCCAGTCCGGTCTTCTTCTCCACTGCTGACGTGACGTCGAACAGCAGATACGCACCGAACAGGAGGAACGCACCAGAGACGACGAACAGATACCAGTTGTAGACCTCCCAGTTACCGTTCCACGTCTCCCAGCTCATGAAGAACTCGACGCCTGCGCCGATCACGACGGCGGCATACAGCAGCAGGAGGAACAGTCTTGGACCGCCTATAGAAGGCACGAAAGGCCGTACTGACTCCCTGCGTTCGCTCAGAGGCCTCAGCAGCCTAGTTAGCGACATGCCCTCGTGCTCTGAAGGATCCTCGCTCTTATCCTGACTTATTATCGACATGTGGTTCTCCCTCGGTGTCCTCGCTCGCTGGGGGGTCCGCGCACGAGGCTCTTCTCCTCCGCATAATGGCGATGAACATTATTGTCACTATCGCTAAAGGCATCAATGCGCTCTGGAACTCGGGGATCGGCACCTGACCTATGTTGATCTCGCCTGGGGTGGGGGTCATCCACTCCCATGTCGAGTACTCGTCGTCAGGCGTTCCTACCCGTCCGATCGATTTGACGTTCCAGAGAGGCACGACTGTGTAGTCTATGAGGACCATCTCGTCATCGTAGAGCTCGAACACCTCACCTCTGCCCAAGTCCAAGTTGGATGCCAGCACTATCTCCCCTGAGTCGATGCTGGCCGAAGGGACGAATGTGTATACAAGTACACCATCGACCCAGATGGTCCACCCGCCCAGGTCCACCGTCTCCGTGCCCGTATTGTACAGCTCGAGCCAATCGTTGTTGAACGTCGGCTGCGTGCTGTATATCTCGTTGATTATGACGCCGCCGTATTCCCTCATCCCCGAATACGACCAAGTCGCAAGGAATGCGAGCATCTCGTCGCGTGCCTCGCGCCAGTCCATCGCTGCGAACGTGACCGTGTATGTCGAATCTGACGACAAGTTCAGAGCGTCGAACGAGCAGGAGAACTCGAGCTGATAGCCATCAATGGCGGCATCCACATCGCATATGTCAGTCCATGCGCCTTCAGTGTACTGGTAGGCCCTGGCAGACAATATCGCGTTCGATTTGCCAATGATGACTATCGCCACCTCAGCGCCTCCGACCGCATACCCTGTTCCGAGGTCATGGTCCGTGTCAACGAAAGCATAGGCGTAGTCCGCGCCGTACTTCGTCACGGTGATGTTGTCTGCGCTGCTTGGTGAATCCGTTTCGACCTCGGTCCAACGCGCCAAGTCTCCTGGGATGCTCGAGCCGGCAAGCATAGTGCCGTCGACCGCCATGTAGAAGCACGCGGATGCGTGCTGCACGGCTGTTTTGACGAGGTCAATGTCGACATTCGCGTTCGTCGTGCCCGTGCTCGTGGGAGACAAGACATCATCAAGAGAATCGCGGATCTCTGGCCTTGCATCCCAGTCAGCGAAGGCTCCGTCCACGATTATCTCGCCGGGAGCTGACTTCACGTATACCATCCGGGAGTCTGCCTGCATGGACATGAATGTCAGCTGTACGTCCGAATCTGTTGTGATGCCGACACGCCTGTCGAGCGCCAGACCATAGGCTCCTTGCTCCGCATCCGTCGAGAACGTCGCAAGTATGTCAATCGTAATGATATGGCCGCTCCTCAGCTCCAGTGGCCTGTCGAAGGTCACGAAGGACGAGTTGCCAGTGCCAAGAACGCGCAGAGACCCTATCGCCTTCAGCTCCAGCGCATTCACGTCGCCCATCGTCTCGAAGGCCATGCCGTTGATGGCGACTGCCGGGCCCTTGGACGCCATCTCAATGGTGAGCAAATGTTCGTCCACGAACCCTGCGGTGATCGGGGAGGCGCGATACTCCTCGACGACCCTTATGACCGAACCGCCCGTGCCAAAGTTGACCTCTGACCAGTCGTCTATGGAGTCGCTGTGTCGTGCGCATATCGCGACGAGGGAGGATTCAGTGAGCATCACAGCAGCGCCTACCTCCATCTCACCGCCTTTGAAAGCAAGCTCGACGTCACCAGCGGACTTGAATCCCGCAAAATCGTCGTTGTCAATGCGGCCGTCAAACGAGTACAGCTCCTGGGTCGCAACGGTGTCGTTCCATCCAACGAGGACTACCAAGGCGTCCGCGCCGAGGCCCCGAACCGAATACCCCGAGGAGGCGTCACCATCGACATCGACGAAGATGTAGAAGCCATCGGCTCCGCCGTTGACCCCTCTGAACAGCTGCCCCTCCGTCTTGATGTAGAAGTATGATGAGCCGGAGTCCAGCTTGACTGCGTACTCCGCGATGGATACGTCTGGGTTGTCGGCATCCGGAGAGTCGGAGTACACCTGCGCGTCTATCCAATCGAGGAAGTACCCGTCGATAACGACATCGTCTGGGGGAAAGGTGTACACGAGGACATATGGTATGGCGAGAATGAACGCGCACAGCAGGGTGACAATGAGGAGCCTGCCGCGAATGGCCAGGACGGCGCCTACAAGCCTTCTGTTGGGATATGAGACGCGCAGGCCGTTGGTGGCGCCGGTGCCGTTGGTCAGGCCGTTGGTGAGTCCATTGGTTAGGCCGTTGGTTATGCCGTTAGTCAGACCGTTGGCAAGGCCGTTCACACGGCCGATAGAACGCCCGTTAACCCGGCCTGTGCCGGACCGCTTGGACTCGCTCACAGCATTAGTGAGCCCTCTCGAGTTGTTCGGGGGGGTGGAGCCTTGACTGGAGTCTCCGGTGTCTTCTCTCAAGGTGGATCTCTCTCAATGCGACGCTTCGATGGAAGGAATGCCATGCGGTTTGCCCATCTATGCGCAAGAGTGTGCCTAAGGCCTGCGCTCATTTCGTGGTGGCACACCTGGGAGATACCTCTTCGGTACTGGCCTGAATATTAACGGGGCTAAGGTATATCCTTTTCCCGCACCGGTTTGCGCCAGCCAGCGAACCACACCACAACGATTTAGTAGTAGAAGTACTCCCATCAGACGGCACTCCTCTTCTTGTCTGGAAGAGAGGCAGGAAAGGGTTTTGATTCGATGCGTAGTCTCAGATCGTATCAGCCACGACCCATTTGCCGAACGCCATCGTGCCACCAGCGTCCTCTATCGTGGTCTCCAGCGTGATGACATCTCCGATGCCGTACTCCGCCGAGAGATCTGTGGCCGAGGACACCTGAATGGAGAACAGCCCGTGGTTCACGACCTTCCAGACGAGTTCGCCCCAGTCATCGCCTGAAAACGGTACCCTGAACCAGTTTCCATCATCTGGATCGTTCCACTTGTCCCCGATGTAGACGAAGTACAGGGTAGTGACGTACACAGTCACCTGCTGCACCACCTGCGTATTGTAGAACATGTCGACGATCGTGTCACTGACGGACTTCACATCACCCTCTTCCCAGCCATCGGGTATCTCTAGGTCCTGGTGAAAAGTCAGGTCTCCAGAGTACTCGAGGTCATCGAACAGCCCCGTGAAGCCACCCGGCCTCTTCGTTCCCACAGCGGCGACCATGACGATTCCTACCACGACGATGGCTACGACGACCAGCGTCAGCATGATCATGACGATCTTTCTTTCCATGCGCGCCTCACTCTCCTCGTTCTTTCAACTGGTGCTCACGCTGAAGAGACGGGCTCGCTGCTGAAATGTAATATCCAGCATCTGCTGGTCCATCCCTTCTGCGCTAGTGCAATTAATCGGGTTATTAGTATATAATTATTCCGTCAACTGGCTATGGTCCGGGCCAAACAAAGACGGCGCATCACCGGCCGCAAGGATCGCGTGTGATACGCCCACGTGACCCGCCCAGCCCGCTTCAGAAAGCCTTCTCTCAAAACCCACCACACCGAACAAAGCACTGTCTCGGGCATGTGTTCGATTAGGCTTGGGAATAGCCGCACCGTATTTCAAAGTTTTCGGGAGCGGAATCGTACGGTGAATACCTCTATCCCGTTCTGAGCCAGCAAGACGGATAACGGGCCGCAAGAGGGTTGTTTCTCGTAGGAATCCGGTACGAAAAACGACATCTCGAATAGATAGAACTGCGTAAGGGGTTTCGTGTGCCTTCCGTAGCGATGAGACGGATTACGTTGGGGAGTACTTCTCCGACGATGAGCGCATGCCGCAGTAAACGAGGAACACACCGACAAGCAGCACCGCGAAGAAACCGCCCGCGACTCCCGCAGGGCTGCTCTCCAACGCCGAGTTGATCGGGTTCCACATCAGCATCACTATGATGGCGATTATGCCGAACAGGAACACCGCGAGGGACACGCCTGGTGCGCCGTCCGGCACACTCTTGCCTCCGGTGGCGAGCTTCTTCACAAGCATGAATATCATCAGGCCGACGACGAGCACGACGACTGGGAGCATTACGAACAGCGCCAGGTTGTCTTCGATCGGCGGTACCCATGTCCAATACCAGTCGATAAGCGCAGCGACCTGAGTGCCGAACAGGCCGAGCAATATGAGCGCGATGCCGATGACGCGTATGTCCATCAGAGTAGTCGGGATGTTGTATTCGGACATGTCCTTCGCGGCTGCGGGGGCCTTCTTCGCCTTGGCCTTTGCCGGCTTGGCGGGCTTGGCTGGTTTAGCTGGTTTGGCGGGCCTCTCGGCCTTCTGCGGGACGACCCTCTCCTCGACCTCGATGATCTCCTCGACCTCTTCCTCCTCGAACTCAGCGCCGCAATTTGCGCATGACGACACACTCAGGCTGACCATTTTTCCGCACACAGGACACGCCGCAGTCTCTTCCTCTTCCGCGGCGACTTCCACAAATTCTTCCTCTTCTTCGAACTCGGCGCCGCAATAAGGGCACTCCGAAACATCGAGACTCACGAGCTTGCCACATACTGGGCAGGCTGCTTCTTCTTCTTCAGGAGACATCAAACCACCTCTCCGGGAGTAAAGACGGTGATACTGGTCAGCTATTGAGTCCGCTGTTTAAAAAGATTGCTCAGATGCCTGAATGGCATCAACCTGCAATGAGGTCGTCCCAATGGAAGAACATCCTGCGCGTACTGGCGCGCGCATGTTGCGCATATGCTACGCAAACAAATATATTCAATAGTGCTTACAGCACGCGAGGGAGCGCATAGTGGCTGACACTTCATCAGAGCGCATGGGCCGAATCATCGATTTCCTCGAAAGCCATAACGGCCAGAGAGCAGTCATCTGCGCGTACTCAGTTCTTGCGACGCTCATACTGCTGTCATATCCCGGCACAGCCGCAGCGCTAGTCGTCGGCATACCATACCTATTCTTTGTACCTGGTTTCGCCGTCGTGCGCCTCGTATTCTGGAGTAAGACGACCGTCGAGGCGAAGTTCGTTCTCAGCATGGGCCTCAGCATACTTGTCGTCATATTGCTCGGTCTTCTGCTAGTGTTGACGCCGATCGGCCTGAACTCTGAAACCACGAGGGCGTCGATGATACTGTTCTCTGTCGGCGCGGTGGCGCTGGAGACCTTCGTGTGGCCAGCGAGCAGGAACGACAAACAGGAGGAAGCCAAAGAGCGAAAGGTGAAAGAGGAGCCTTTCAAGATTGACAAGGTCGTCGCCGCGATGCTCGGCACAGCGCTGGTCGTCTCTGCGATATCCCTCGGGCTGATCATCACGGCGGAGTACCCATCTCGGACCTACTACGCGATGACCGACGAGTGGGGCAACGCGACCATAGACACGACCTACGATGTCGGCACCAACCTTACACTCATCATAGAGATGCACAACGGTGAGGACGGCGACAGGACTTTCTCGCTGTACTCCTTCGGCACGAACAACACCACTGCCTTTGATGAGCAATGGGACAACAGGACTCTCACGAAGGGTGAGACTTGGTCCCTGCCGATAACTTTCCACCTCGACAATCCCGGCATCTTCAGACTCGTGTTCATGTTGTACATCCAGGAGGAGGGGTTGGCGCCGTACCTCTACAGCGAGAACCCCGTCCAGCTGTGGGTCGATGTACGTCCTTGAAGGCGTGAAGGCAACGCCAAATCGTCCTACAACATCTCCTCTAAGTCGACCTGAGCTGACGTCCCAGTGTCTGCCTCCAAGCTCTTGATGGAGGCTATCGGGCCTTCCCTAGCGGCCATCTCTGCCGACGCCAACGAGCTCGCGACGCTTATCAGCGCGGCACCTACAACTATCAGCGCGAGCAGCGAAACGTCGGGCTCGAATATCAGGCCGTGCCCGAATGCGGCGAACGCGCCGGACTCCGAGAGCGTCATGGCGACGATGAAACCCGCGGCGACGCCGACAGCCGCGCCGATAGATCCGTTCATGAGGGCCTGGGGCAGGACAATCTTCCGCAAGTGCGACCTCGATGCGCCGATTGTGCGTAGAATGCCGAGTTTACGTCTGCCCTCCCTGATCTCCTTCGCGAATGCCGCTGATATCGCTAGACATGTGAGCAGCGCGGAAATCGCACCCACGGAAAACAGGGCCACGGCGACATTTCCCTCCGATATCTTCGCTGCCTGGTATATCGGGATGGCAGCCCCCGGCGACAGCGCCCCTGTCCCTCCATGGCGCAGCACCAGCTGCACGAGATCTGGCTCGTCGGCGAACCACGGCTCGACTGAGAACTCAACGGAGAATGCAGCTATCTGGATCGCGTGCGTGCCGATACCGATGTCGCTGACGGCGATTGGCACAGACCTGCGCTCAGCTGGCCCGAGCGATATGTTCAGCACGGCCGCGGTAGACGAGTCGATGTAGACAGGGACGATGAACGCTCCGCCGACCGCGCCGGCGTTCTCGACGACCACGATACCCTTAACGTCTTCCGACTCGGTTACTACATCTTGAGCCAACGAGAATGATTCAACCGTGGGGAGGAACTCGGCGGGATAGATTCCGAGGTCGATCACCTCGACTGAAGCAGTTGCATCATCGAACCCGGCATGCGATGCGGCCAGCGAACATGTTCCCGAGACGATAGGCGTTATCTCCGCAACGCCGTTGTCGTCTGTGTACACGCTATCCTCCACATCGTCGATTGCGAAGACGACCTCGGCTGCTGATACGGGCTCGCCATCGTGGTCCACGACGGTCACTTCGAACGACGATCCAAGCATCACCCTCGAAGGCGCGGCGATCGACAGATACGGGTTGACAACAGACACATTGAGCGATGTCCGCGCGGAGAAGTCACCTGAGAGCCAGATACTGAGCTGGTGCACTCCAAGCGTCGCGAAGGATACATTCCGTTCGACCGTCGTGCTCGCCGATGGCCCCAGCGTCACCGAGACCTCATCAATCACGACACCGTCGTCCTCGATGAAAGCGCTCACATCTCCAGCGACAGCGCCCCAGTTGCGTATGTCCATCGATATCGTCACTTCGCTATCGGCGACGACTGCAGGCTTGGACGCTCGGACGTTGAACAGTGCGAAGCGAGCGTCGTCAGGCGACAGCACCTCCTCGAGCCATGAAGGGTCAGAGGTCTCGACGGCGATGAGCGACGCCTTGTCCGATGGCATGTTGCACAGGTACCTCGCCACCTCCTGCGACACTATCATCTCGTCATCCATGTACGACCCTGTCTCGAACCACCCGACCACCTCCACTAGCTCGACATGCGACGCGTAACTGCCGGAAAGCGGTATGATGCATGGTGGTGAGACGCTCAGCCGATCCATTAACCTCGAACCCATGAGTGCAGCGGTCTGCGCGAAGTGTGTGATGGGCTCCGACAATTGCGGGGTATCGATGCGTTCTGCAGATACGTACGAGTCGATGTCGACGCCCCTTACAACGAACGAAACGTCGTCCCAAGCCGAGAAAGTGACGACCTCGGACCACGCGTCGGAGACGTTCTCCTGCGACAGCAGCAGGGGCACTATGCCCACATCCACCTGGCTAGAGAATATCGTCGGGGCGTCGCTTGAGTAGATGACGTGGTCGCCTGGGC